>QEXZ01000056.1 GCA_003160755.1 Methanomicrobiales archaeon | reverse complement strand
GCGCTTGCAACCCTGGCATCCCGATCTGCCGTTGACCCAGCAAATGCGCGCCAGGGTCAGCTTTCTCCTCTACCTGACGCGCACAGCCGTCCGACTCTCGAATCGGCTGCGGGCAGTGTTGTTGCGCTATTACCCAGCCGCTGTGAATGTCTTTTCGTCACTCGACGGTGTGGTGACCCTCGAATTCATCCGCACCTACCCCACTCCCCAGGCCGCCGCTGCACTGAGCCGGGATGATTTCGAGGCGTTTGCGCGTCAACACGGCTACATCCAGGTGAAAAAGCTCCCCGCCTGCTTCGCACGTCTCCAGACTCCTCAACCCTTGGCTGCCCCGGCAGTCATCGAGAGCTATCGCATGGAAGCGGTCTCCCTCGCCACCTTGCTCTTGAACACGGTCCGCACCAAGAAAACCACCTACAAAGAACTGGGAAAACTCTTCGTTCAGCATCCCGACCACGAGATATTTGCCTCGTTGCCAGGAGTAGGTGCTCTCTTGGCGCCGGCACTGCTGATCAAGTTCGGGGACGACCGCGACCGCTTCCCTTCACCGGCCAGCGTGCAGGCTCTGGCCGGTACCTGCCCCGTGACGAAGCAGAGCGGAAAGTACAAATACGTCCAATTCCGCAAAGCCTGTGACCGCGACTTCCGCTACATTTCCCAGCAGTGGGCCTTGCGATCTTTGGACGTCTCGGTGTGGGCCAACACTTACCTCCAACGAGCACGCTCTCGGGGTCACTCGAAGAGCCACGCGCTTCGCTGCCTGGCGAATCGGTGGTTGGCCGTGGCCTGGAAGTTGTGGCAATCCCGTCAGCCGTATGACGAGGAGTATCATCTTCGGCAACAAGCCAAGCGGCGCAAGCCGAAGTAGCTAACCGCATATTCGTTTGTTAAGCAAGCGGTATGCACGGAGTGGCAAGGATGGCTGGTATTGAATCATCGAAGAGTGATGTCGTCGTGCATCTGGGCCAAAAAAATGCGTTTGGCGCCATCCTCGTCACGCGCCTATTGCCCAAATTCGGACTTGACAAAGCGTGTCCGCACGGTTGAAACAACTGATGAAACTGAAGAAGACGCCTTCACAAACGAGACAGGCAACAAGGAAATCCTCGACAGTGCGGTCGGCTGCGTTATGGTCGGCAGGGCGGTCACCCGCCCTGCCGCCACTCCCGAACCCCGCGTGATGGTTTCCCTATCACGGGGCTCTTCGTCACACGAGCCTTTGTCACAGGCACTCCATTGGGGGCCAGCAATGAAGAATACGCGGGCTGGTGATGGGGCGCTAAGGTGAGACAGGGGATGAGGAAAGAGAGTGATTGAGACCAAGGTATGCGGGATTATGTCCGGCGGGGAGCATATTGAGCCGGGGATGGACAGGGGTAGATTCAGTTGTGGGGGGCAGGCAAGGCACTGGAACACAGAGAGGGAGAGGTTACGGTGGCTTGAAGCGAATCTGGACGCGCACAGAGAGCATTTGGTGAAGTTGTTCGTCGGTGAGGCGGAAGTTGCGCCAGGCCTCTAACAAGCGGAAGGCAATGTTCTTGGCCGATCCTACCCCTGAAGGAAAGGCCTTGCGGAACAGGCTGCCGCGCTCAATGAGTTGAGCGATGATGTGTGCAACCTGAAGCAAGTAGTAGAACACCTTGCTGGCGGTTGCATGGCGGGTGTAGGCGTGTTCCAGTCCGTATCCCCCGTTTTTCTGCACATTGAAACCTTCATTCTCGATCTTCCAGCGTAGCCTACCTCCTTCGTTGGCTAAGGTGATGACGGTATTGCGCTTCACGTTGAAGTTGGTGATCCACTTGAAGCGCGTGGTTTTGAAATTTCCATCCGCATCAGGACGGGTTTCTAAACACTCGATCACCGCGATGGTGTGCTCGCGGTTCTCAGAGTCGACGTAGGAAATGTCGTTCATCCAGCGAAAGTCTTGACGGATTTCCCGCTGGACACCGGTGAGGAAACGGAGATGATTCTCCGGAGCCAGAGGAAGGAGAGCCTCGAACTCTTCGTGGACAGAGGACAAGTCGTCTTCCTGAAGAACCACGAAGTACTTCCAGCGGTACTTCTTGCAGAGGGCGAAGGTAGGACCACCTGCAAACAGACCATCCAACTGCAAGCAGATGGGTAAGCGGGGAAAACGTTGCTTCAAACGGGCGGCCAAGCGGTAGAAGGCTTTGAGTTCACAGTCTTGCTTGGTAGGGTTTTCCCCTGGGTTCTCGACGAACTCTGTCATGATGGAGAAAGCGAAGCCGTTTGGAGTGACCAGCTTGGCTTCCAGCACGGGGTGATAATAGGTGGTCTTACCGTTGTGAGTGCGGGTCAGGCAATGGGGACAATGTCGTTTGGGGAAGACGAGCCTACCAGTGCCATCGATGGAGATCGTGAAGTAACGACCGAGTAGGCGATAGCGATCCAGAACTTTCTTCCGGATCAGGGTTTCGACTATCCAGCATACGACTTCTTGCACCTGGTCTGGGAGCAGGCGACCGAACAGCACGTTCGCTGTGTCGCCGTGGGGGCAGGTCTCCACACCGAATACCGCCTGAAACTTGGCCTCAGAAGGCCCATTGCCGCGAAACAGGTAGTTGATCTGTCGGCGAGACCCCAAGCGACACAGAAACATCAACAGGGCAGCAAAGCACACAGCAGGCAAAGGGTAGATCGTAAAGCTGGGATGACGTGGATCGTGGATTGGACGGAAGAGTTGGATGAAACTACCAAAGAAGTGATGGACAGTGCCTATGAAGGAATTGATGAGCATCAGTTGTTCTTGCTCGTGCTGATCCAGCGCCTGAGTTGGCACAGAGGGGGTCTGTGCAGGTAAAGCAGCGCTTTTTGACATAGCCATCACCTCCAATTGGGTCAGGCGCTACTATACCCCAACTGGCAGATTTGTGCGAAAAAGCTGCGGCGTGGATTTTAAGGTTCAGGACGATTCGAAGTTGGACTGCGTAGTCGAGCCCAGTATTCTCATTAAACAAGGCATCGAGGGCCATCCAGGCCAAGAAACAGCCCGGTACGGAGCAGATTTTGTGCGAAAAACTGGGTGTTCTTCATTGCTGCTTGGTGTTGATATGGGATGCCTTCTCCGGCTACATTAGCCGTGAGGAATACGAGGCCAACCAACGACGACTGCGGGAAAACCGCTCGACTGCCGGTACGAGTGGTGTTGCACGCTCCGGCGCGGCGTTATTGGGTGGCCGTGTTCTGTGTGGCGTGTGCGGTCGTACGATGTGCGTCGCTTACGAGGGGACAGGTGGACAATACGTGGTCTACATCTGCTACCCAGAGCGACGCCGCGGACGCTACCACGCCTGCCAACGAGTGCCCGGCACTGACGTCGATCGAAGCGTGGTGCAGATGGTTCTGCAAACACTCACCCCGGCCGAGATCGAACTGAGTCTCCAAGTCCTTGAGACGATTACTCAGCAGCAAGAAATACTTCGGCAGCAGTGGGAACGACGTTTGGAACGCGCGCGGTACGAGGCCGACTTGGCGCGGCGGCGCTATCGTCAGGTAGACCCCGAAAACCGGCTCGTGGCTCGTACGTTGGAACGCGAATGGGAGCAACTCTTGTCCACCTTGACCGAGGTGGAACAAGCCTATACACGTGCCCAACAAGAAGCTCCCCTGGTGCTTGACCAAGAAGCGCACGCCCACTTGTTGGCACTGGCTCACGACTTGCCCACCCTGTGGAAAGCCGAAACCACTACCCTGGCAGAACGCAAAGAACTGCTCCGCTTGCTGATCGCAGATGTGACCCTTACACGACAGAAAACGAATATTGTGGTACAATTGCGCTGGGTCACCAATCAAGTTGACTCTTGGACAGTGCCGTTGCCACAACGTGGGGCACGGACAGCCCCGGCTGTATTGGAGCATATTCGGGAACTGGCTCCAACTCACACTGACGCTGAAATCGCAGCCTGCCTCAATGCAGAGGTGCTACACACGGTACACGGTCATCCGTTCACCACGCAACGGGTGCATAGCCTGCGGCGTACTCACCGGATTGCTAAACCTGAGGTGCGGACAGCACCGACTGTATTGGAGCGTATTCGGGAACTGACTCCAACTCACACTGACGCTGAAACCGCATCTTGCCTCAACGCGGAGGGGCTACGCACGGCGCACGGTCAGCTGTTCACCAAGCAACGGGTTCGTAGCCTGCGGCGTACCCACCGGATTGTTAAAGTTCAGCGGGGGTAAATCCCTCGCGGGAGGTGTTTAGAAGTGTTCAAAGGTGCAGTAATGATTGACGGTTCTGTAGTGGCGCTGGGGGCCGGGAGGCCCCTGCCGACCATAACACCACCACGAGTACTCCACTGCGAGTACTCGTGGCAGGCGTGGCGGGGCTGGCGGTGATTGCTCAACCGCGTTCGCTTGGTCAATGCACCTTTAGAAGTAGATACCGAAGGCTGTTAAGTCTACCCACATTTTGACATGAACGCCAAAGCATGGGAGAGTGACTCCTCGGCAGAAACCTTAACGAAGAGAGGAGCGACTTTCCCCAATGACCAAGCAACAACGACATCAGGAGCGCAAAAGCAAAAAACGAGAACAAGCGAAACGAAAGGCCAAGGCCTACAAAGGTCTGGTATTAGCCCGCCGCAGGCAATGGGACCGAGCACGGCGGGCAAAAGAGCGCAGAGAGCGCCAAGAGCACACCCGGCGTATTATGCGTGAGTTCAGGTTCCGGGTGAAGGTAGTCAACTACTTTCGCAAGTTGCGTGAGCAAGGGGTGTCCGAAAGACGAGCTGTAGAACTCACGTTGGAAAAGTACCGCCCCCGCAAGGAGGGTGATCTTCGCTTGAGCGCCAGCACAATCCGAAACTGGGTGCGCAAGGTGAAGCGCGCCAACGGCGATCTTAGTGTGCTGCGGCCCGAGTCACGCCGCCCCAAGAACATCAAAGTCAAAGTGCCAGAGACAGTGGTTGCTATCATCTACACTCTGCGACATCAATTGGGTTGGGGCGGACACCGCATCGCCGCAGAGTTGAAGGAACGTGGGATTGCTAAGATCAGCGGTCGGACCGTCTACAAGATATTCGACCGTCTGGGCTTGCCGGTCAGAATCTATGCACTGAAGGGTAAGTCGGACGGTATCGCTTACCGGCGCTACGAAAAGAAGCGGCCCAATGCCCAGTGGCATATTGACCTCAAGCAAACCTACCTGGCTGACGGCACCAAGGTGTATATTTGCATCGTCATCGACGACTATTCCCGCTATGCCTTGGCTGCCGTAGTTGGGTTGGAGAAGACAACCGAGTGGACAGCCGATGTCGCCAAGCAGACGGTCGAGAAGGCTGGAAAACCGGAACAGGTAGTCACCGACAACGGCAGCGAATTTACCTCGGTGTGGGAAGAGAGTCTGACCAAGTTCGGCAAATTGTTGGAAGAACTGGGCATTGAGCATGTGACAACGACTCCCTACTATCCCCAGGGCAACGGCAAGGCAGAAGCATTCATCCGCACCCTGAACCGTGAACTCCTCAAGCGGCAAACCTTTGAAACAGTGGAGGAGCTACAGGCTGCTCTAAATGAGTATTTGGTTTACTACAATAACTACCGACTTCACAGCAGCTTGAGCTGGAAACCACCCGTGACCCGTTTCGCCGGACGAGCAATCGTCATCCGTGGTTTGGCTGGCATCCTCGGTTTGGAGCCTATGGCTGCCGATCCTCAATGGGGACCGTCTTACTGTGACCCGCCGATCACAGTTACCCCTGCCACCGTTCGTGACCGCTGCGCCCTGGTTCCGGTAGCCGCAGCCTAGCAATCCAATGTCAAAAAGTATGTAGACTTAACACCCCCAGCACCGCTATCGTGTGCGCAACAGCCCCCCACTGCCGTTGGCGATTCGTCGATCCTATGGTACACTGCATCTGCCAGCCTCCTGTTTGTGTTTTTGGCTGGGTACAGTGTACCCTATTTTCACGAGGCTGGCACTTTTGATTGTAGCCCTGTACCAACCCCGTTTTCTGCCCTCATGACGAACGCTCTACCTCCTTTTCCCCCTGTTTCTTGTCCCCTCCGCGATACGCTCACTGGCGTGGGGAGCGTAACATGTTTGGGACAAACGGAAAACAGCGTGATTCCGCCAGGGTTGTCATATACCCCTACATATTGGGCTTTGCCCGCCGAAAATCCTATATATGGGGCCTCAGTTTCAGCGATAAAAGGGCGTTCGATTATATTCCCGTTTGGCCATCAAAAAAGGCTGGATAACGAACCCGGTGGCCCTATCCCAGAGTACCGCCAGGCCCGTCAGAGGGTGACATCGTCCAGCAGATACCCCCATATTTACCGGAAGAAGTTGTACCAACCGCCAGATATGGGGCGGAGGGCGATTTATCACGCTTGGGTTCCAAGCCAGGGGCAACCTGATCCCCTGCCTATTCTTGTCCCCAGCGTGATACGCTCGCCTTTCACAGACACCTTCGCCGTGGAGTTGATCGTGGCAGTGACCGTGAAGCAACTCCAGGTTAGCATACCGGTTGTTTGACCGGTTGCCATCCCGGTGATGCACCTCCACGATGTCCTCTGCCGTGAAGCGTAATCCACGCCACATACAACGGCCTTTCTGTCGCTTGAACAGCCTGGTCACCCGAATCGGTTTGGTTGGGTCGCGGCCCAAACGCTGCATCCAGTAGGGCCAGTCCCCGTCGTAGGGACTCTTGTCGCCCTTCACCTTCACGTGTCGCTTGATGGGTGTATCCTCGTGGCGGACGAGCGTGCTTTCGCCGTCACTGAAGGAGACTCGGCCTTTCTGCTTCCGCCAGTAACGGCGGTAGCGCCAGCCCCACGACTTGTGAGGGTGTCGGCGACGTGCCCAGCGAATGAGCATCTCGAATATCCGTATATCGCACTCCGTGAAGACGCGCTTGGCGACGCCCGTGCGGTGATACAACGCCCAGCCCCAGATGACGGGCTTGAGTTCCGCAATCAGGGCCGCTTGAGAGTTGCCCTGGTGTTTGCGGATGATGTCCCGTATCTGTTGCAGATGGCGTTTGATGGCTTTCTGACTGGGTTTGATGATGGTCTTGAACCCCGGTTTTCCTTGGTACGTCCGCGTGCGCTACTTGCCCACACGGTATTGTCGGATGTGGAAGCCTAGGAAGTCAAATCCGACGTTGCCCTCGTAAGGTTCGAGGGTGTGTGTCACGCGGCTTTTGCTGGGCTTCAATCGCAATCCTACCTCAGCCAACCATTCTTCCGCTCGTGCTTTCGCCTTTAGTAGCGTCTCCAAGTCTTCGCAGATGATGACAAGATCATCCGCATAGCGGATAACCACGACCCGGTATCGTTTGGATACCTTTGCCAGGGCTACTTCGAGACCGTGTAGCGCGACGTTGCACAACAAGGGTGATAAAGGCGACCCCTGTGGTGTTCCGGCTTCGGGAAATAGCATCTCCCCTTTGTCCACAATGCCTGCCTTGAGCCACAGCCGCACCAGTCGAGCGATGGGCTGTATGGCCTTGAGCTTGGTCAAGAGGATTTGCCTATCAATGTTGTCGAAGCATTTTTCTATGTCCGTGTCGTAGACGAATTTGGGTTTGAGACGAATGTGGTTGAAGATGGCTTCGATAGCATCGTGAGTACTACGCCCTGGCCGAAAGCCATACGAGTTCGGCTCGAATTTCGCCTCCCATTCCGGCTCCAGCGCCAGTTTGACCAAGGTCTGCATTGCTCTTTCTCGCATCGTGGGAATGCCTAACGCCCGCTTCTCGTTCGTTCCCTGTTTCTCGATGTACGTTCTCCGTATCGGGTCCGCTGTCCAGCCCGACAGGTTTCGCAGTTCCTCGACCAGCGCCATCCGTTGTTTGGGCGTCAGATTTGCTACGCCGTCCACGCCCGGAGTACGCTTTCCTCGATTATCCTGCGAGACCCGTCTGACCGCCAGACAGCGGGCTGACCAGCTCCGAAGCAACAGCCGTTGTAGGTTGCGGACACACTTCCAATCACCACGGCGTTCGGCTTGGTAGATGCGTTGTTGGAGTCGGTAGACGTTCCGTTCTATTTCCTTCCACGGGAGCGCCTTCCAGTCTTCAATATGTCGCCTTCTTCTTACACTTCGGGCTACACTTGCCACAAGACCTGAACTCCTTCAATACCTCTACCTTCCCTCGTGCCGGGCTCACGTCAGCATATCCTCACCATTACAGTGAGGCGTTGGCTTCTTGAGCCATCCTACTCCCCCGTGGCCTACAGCCGGTTGCTTGCTCGGTCTACTCTCGACCGAGAGCCACAGAGGGTTCCCCCGTTCCGTGTGTCCATTTTCCGTGACTTTAGGACGATGCTTTACGCCGGATTCCCTGCGGGGTGAATACCATACACCGCTAGACTTGTATGGCCCTGGAACCGTTCCCTTTTGGGCCTGCCGCCCGCCTTGTGGGCGAGTCCTTTTAGCCAGCGTAGGCAGGTTCTGCCTGACGGCGCTTACGCACCTTTGTCGAATATTCTGTCCATAGTCACCTGCTTGGGGCGGTCGCTCCATCTGGCTCGGAGTTTATCCCCTTTCTGCCCTTGCATTTCCACGTTTGATGACCATTCTCCCGCAGTAGGGCAGTGCTCTCTCCCCATCCACCAGGGGGCCAGGAGTTGATGTTTTGCACGATTTGTTGTACACTACCGTTGCATCATCGCACCTGGTTGGGCACACAGTTGTCAAAGTTCTTGGCGGTCGCAGGTCACGGCAACCTACAACCACCCGACCCTCGCCGCCCATCTCCTGTGTCGTTGACACAGTTTCGGGCGAACGGGTCGCACCAAGCGGTTGCAGCCGACACGCTGATCGAGGATTTTGTTGTTGCCGGTTGTCGTTTTGAGCCGTCTCAATTCTTGTTGGGTGCGTCGTTTCACCCGCGTGCGGCTGAACCGCCATCCGTTAGGCGGCCTGGAACTTGATGCTTTGAAAGGAGTCGCGGCAAAAATGAGAATAAGCAGATTAGAAAAGATATTCGTCAATAACAGACGAATAGCCGAGAAGAATATAGGAATTGTGGAACGATTATTCACCCAAGTTGATTTAGGCAATGTGAAAAGGGTGTTGGAAGTTGGGTGCGGTATCGGGGTGGTTGCATCGCATTTATCGGAGAAATACCAATGGGATGTAACGGGAGTTGATTTGGATCCTGAGCAGATTGAAATCGCAAAAAGTGATCATCCAGAAAACGAACATCTAAAATTCTTTGAAGCAGATACAACAGAACTTCCTTTTGAAGATAGAGAGTTTGACTTGGTTTTATCTTTTGATGTTTTGCATCACATACCTGATTGGGACAAAGCATTACGCGAAATAAATCGCGTTTTAAGGTCAACGGGATTGTATCTTTTGAATGACCTCTCACTTCCGAAGTTTACAGCCAGAATCTATAAAGATTGCGGTGTGTTTTCTGCTGATGACGTTATCAACCATTTGAGAGAGAATGGCCTTGTAATCATCTACGCTGAGAAATCAAAGGCTAACGTATTTGCGAGGCTTGGAAGGCATTTTAGCATAATATCCCAAGCCGAGGCCGCCTAACAACGGGTTCCAGCCGACGTTGCTCCGCTGCGCTCCGCAACGCGGCTGAACCCGACCGTTAGATGGGCACTTCGAGCTATGAAGGTAATGAGATGCAGGTTACCCACGATAATCAC
>QEXZ01000055.1 GCA_003160755.1 Methanomicrobiales archaeon | reverse complement strand
AAAAGCAAATTATGTGATTCATACAGTTGGTCCATTCTGGCAAGGAGGGACAAAGAGCGAAGCCGAACTTTTAACCAGTGCCTATCAAGAAAGCTTGAAATTGGCAACAAAGTATAAATTGAGCAGTATCTCCTTCCCTTCTATAAGCACTGGTGCCTATGGCTATCCGGTCGAGGAGGCATCGAGAGTGGCAATAAAGGCAGTGGTTTCTTTTTTGAGAAAAGAAGCAACCTCACTTAAAGAAGTGGTGTTTGTTCTTTTTGATTCAAGAACCTATAAACACCACCGCTCTGCATTGGAAGAAATATCATAAAGAAAGCTTTTTCACCGCATCAACCGCCCAAATAAACCACTCAGCCCTTTCACACGACGCTTAGCCATCATGTCTTCCCACTCTTCTACGG
Source organism: Methanomicrobiales archaeon (assembly GCA_003160755.1). GTDB lineage: Archaea > Halobacteriota > Syntropharchaeia > Alkanophagales > Methanospirareceae > QEXZ01. The sequence goes on along the minus strand of QEXZ01000055.1, from coordinate 9,293 downwards.
CTTTTGCATCTTTGTCGCCCGTATAACCTGCTTCGGATTTATCCTTCAACTTATCTAGTTCGCCGTAGTCCAACCACGCACCGTTACAGTTAAGGCAGACGTCTATCTCTACGTCTTCAGCATATTCTAAATCCATCAACCCGCCGCAGCGAGGGCAGACCAGTTTACTCTCGCTTTGCGTGCCGATATGCTTCGTCAGATAATCTGCGAGTTTTCGGTCCCCAAGTATCTTTTTGAGTTCGTTATTGTCAAACCATGTTCCATGACACCTGGGGCAGACATCTATGATAACATTGGGACCCAGCACGTCCACTTCCTGCTTATTCATCTCCACCCAGCATCTTGGACATTCTAAGTTTTTGTCCTTCTGTTTCTTGTTTTGCATAGTACGTTACATAAATAATAAGCACGCTGTACTAATAAAATAAATACTAAAAACTACTTGCTATTATCAATCTATGACCGAAGAAGAAGAAGAAGGTGGAGGCGAGGAGGAAGGGGAAGAGGAAGAGGAAGAGGAACAAGTGCCAAGAACACTGTTGAAGGCGATAGACGACTTTTATAGAGGCCGTGACGCGGTATTCGATGAATTTGATGGGATACTGGCTATGTATTCGAAGGGCGAAGATATTAGGGATGACTTAAAAGAGTTTAGAAGCAAAAAACCCGGTATTTTTACGTTGATTTACGACATCTTTCATAAGGAGGTGGAACTTGAACATAAGTTTAGCAAGACCGGGGTAGAGCAAGGAAAGAGGGACAAGATAGCGGAGTTTAAGAACCGCTTTTCTGATTTGGCTGACGAAATGGACCTGCTTATTCTCGAAGAACTGGGCTTGAACAGGTAACGGAATATAATACCCTCTTCTTGTGTTAATCTCGTGGTTTTTTTTTCACCTCAGCTAAACACATATAGGATTTAGGATTTATGGTTTTCCGCCACGGAAATTGAGTAAAACACCTTTCTGACCTGCTCCTCTGTTTCTTCAACCGTGCCTTCATTATTTATAACAATGTCAGCATATTTCAGCTTCTCCTTCAACGGCATTTGCATGTCTATCATTCTCTTCGCTTCTTCCTCCGTTACCCCTTCGCGTTCCATTACCCTTCTTATCTGCGTCGCCTCGCGGACATAAACGACAATTACCGTATCAAATTCAAAATCCTTTTGAGCTCCCGTCTCTATTAACAGCGGCACGTCAACAACCACGAGTGCATTTGGATTTGGCACTATTCGCTTTATCGCCTCTATTCTTTCCATACACCTCCTCTTCACTTCGGGGTGTATTATCCGTTCTAAAATCCTGCGCTTATCGGAATCGGCGAACACTATTCCTCGCAGCTTTTTCCTGTCTATCTCCAAATCTTTCCTCAATATATCCCTACCAAAGGTGTCCACCACCGCCCACCACGCTTTTGAACACGGTCTTACAACCTCTCTGCTCAATATATCGCAGTCTATCCCGTAAGCGCCGAGTCGCATAAATGTATTTAACACGATGCTCTTCCCGCTTGCTATTCCCCCCGTTACACCCACGAGTCGCATTACCGTTTTTCCTTTTCTTAAATCAATCAAAAAGAAAGCTTTATCAAAGAAACAATATTCTTTATCTTCAACAAGAAAACAAATTATAAAAAAATCAGTGTAAATCCGTATCGTGTCTTAAATAGAGGGAAATCATAGGTTATATATGATGAAAGAAACATTGTTGTTTGACGAACCTGTAATAGAGATAAGCACGAGGGAAGTAACTGCCGTAACGCCTGATACTTCAGTAGCTAAAGCCATTGGCATCATGGAAAAGAACAACTTCCACAACTTGCTTGTGCTTGATGGCAAAGAGATATATCAGATTAATATACAAGACCTGCTCGTCGTATCGAATGCCGAATCGAACGTGGATGGGCTTATGTATAGCCCTCACTGCGTACATAGAGACACACCAACCATTGACGCAATCTGTGAGCTGGTAGATAGTGGTCAGAGAGCGGCACCCGTAATTGACGCGACGGGCAAACTTGCGGGTATTGTCACGGACTATGACATTATGAAAGGGGGTGCCAGGTCGCGCATCCTAAAAGATGCTGAGGTTAGAAAGGCAATAACCAAAAAACCTGCCTGTGTAGACGAGACGGAGGGCATTGGAAAAGCGAGAAGCATCATGAGAAAAAACAACATCGGGCAAGTTCTTGTTGTTGATGCCGAGGAGAAACTAAAGGGCATAGTTACCCAAGGGGACATTTTAAAAAAGATTTACAAGCCGAAGAGAAAAATGACCGCGGGGGAAGTAAAAGGCGAGAATATTCCAAGAATGGGGCAATCCGTCTCGCTCATCATGAGTTCCCCGGTGATAACCGCCGGTGTAGATGCGAATCTCGCAGATGTCGCGAATTTAATGCAACAACACGATATACGTGGCGTGCCTATCGTAAAGGGAGGAATTGCACGAGGAATCGTGACTATACGGGATATAATGAAATATCTGAGGGAGCTTAAAGAGCGGGCGATGGTAAATGTAGAAATTCAAGGTACTATTGATGATGAATATAAAGAATCCGTAGATAGGGTTATCGAAACAGAAGTGCGAAAAATTGTCCGATTCGCCAGGCGGGTGCACTGGATAAAAATAGTAATAAAAAAGGAGCGTGACAAAGGCGGCGTTTCATATTACAACATCGGTGTGCACGTGAAAACGCCGGATAAACTGTATGTGGGTCAGAGCGAACCGGGGGGCACGAAAACAATAACGGCAAAGCGAGACGCAGGCGAAGCAGAGATGAAGGCAGGAAAGAGGAGATGGGGGTTCCTTGACGTGCTGAAGGATGCTCTGCTTTCGGTTGAGGGGCAGATGGAGGAAGACAAGAAAAGAAGGCGTAAGAAATAGTAACCTTAGCGGTTTAGAGGGTTAGCGGTTTGGCGGTTTAGATAACGAAAAAAGCAAGCAGCTATGGTCATTCCAGTAACAAATTGCAATTAATAAACCACGAGAATTCACAAGATTAGCCTCCAGAAAATAATGTCGGATAGAGGATTCCAGATACAGGATACAGGTTTGACTTGCATCCTGCATCTTCAATTATTTCTCGTGTAAATCTGTGCAATCTTGTGGTTCTTTCTTTTTGCTACAAAAAGTTTTGTTCTTGTTCTAACAGCTTCGCCACCGCATAAGCGGGAAAAGTTGCTGATATTCTTTTCCCGTAGACGGAGGAAAGCGACAAAAAATCGATGTTCAACGATTCAGCAGCTTCTTTAGCGATAAAATCGCCCGTTCCTGCTGCTACCAGCTTTCTCAATCCATATCTCTCCTTTATCTTCCCTATTGAATCAATCAACTCTTGTACTTGCACATTCTTTACCTGCTCTGCAATACCAACTGCGCTATCTTCTCCTATCCCCTCAAGGTCACTGCACACCACCCTTGCCAGTCTTCGCAGTGCACTCACTCTGCTTTTTTCCTCCTTTTCACGACCTGCAAAGGCATAACTATCAGGGCTTTCACAACTGTAATCACCCTCGTTTAAGTATCCAAGGGCGAGATAAACGTCAGCAGTTATAGCAAACAGCTCTGAAGAAATATTGCATTCCTCCCCTTCTTCTCCCTCTCCCACATTGACTTTTTTCAGCAGTGTGGCAACATTGGTTCTTAAGATACCCGAATAGATTAGTTCGCCGTATTTCAGTCTCTCGAGGTCTGTTCTCTTTGCCTTTATTTCTCCTCCCACTATTGGAATTACATCTGTTGTGGTGCTGCCGACATCAACGAAAACCGCATTTTTGTATTGCTCGGACACGAGCTTCGCGGAGGCGAGCCAGTTAGTAGCTGCGAATGAAAGAGGGTCTTTATCAACGTAGGAACTGCTTTTAAATGTGCACATCCGGTCGAAAAATTTTGCGTTCTTAAACGTATCGTAAACGGCACTTTTTATGTGTAAAACACCTTCTCTTTTTGTCGCGAAACAGTCGCACAGCTCCCCGGTCATCACCACGCCTACGGCTTCTATTCCGGGCTCAAACTGCTTTTTCAGTTCAGACAGCACCACGTCGTGTATAATCGTATTATTTTTCCACAGAGGCGCATAAACTGAATCAACAAACCCGCCGTCTGACGTGGCAACTTTTGTATTTGCCCCTCCTATGTCTATGCCTATAAACATAATCGTATAAACGTATTTACAATTAAAGGAAATAGTGCTTTTATGGAGGTGCTTATTTTTCTACTGAAAAATGACAAAAGGTGTGAGCGTGAATAAAAAGGAATTCGAGGAAAGGATAGAGCAATTGACAAACGAAGTCCGCGTTCCTGTTAAAGCAGTAGAGGCGGAAATGGGTAAACTGAGTGGCATGAAGGGTGAATTACGCGGAATAGTGAAGGAGCTGGATAGAATAAAAACGATGTTAGAGGAGAAAGAGGAGCAAGCGTTAAATGAAGAAGAGCTGGAAGAGATAAGAGATGCTATGGAGATTTTAACCGATGAGTTGGAAGCTAAGAAAACGAAAGCAGAGGCGATATTGAGGGAGAGGAAAAAGGGAGAAGAAGCCGAGAAATATCTGACGGATTTAACATATTTGAAGGCAGAATTCGAGAACTACAAGCGCAGAGCAGAAAAAGACAAACGCGATTTTGCTGATTATCTCCTCGAAGGCGTTATAGCGGAATTATTACCTATCGAGGACAATTTAGAAGTTGCAATAGAGCACGCAAAAGAGAATAAGCACTCGGAAGGTCTGGTAAAGGGAGTGGAAATGACATTGAAGCAGTTCAAAGATGTTTTAGGGCGCGAAGGCATCACGGAGATAAAAGCGGAGGGTGAGCAATTCGACCCTTTTAGACATGAGGTCGTTTCAAAGGAACTGAGTGAAGGTCATGCAGAAAACACGGTGATAGAAGTGGTTAGAAAAGGGTACTTGTTTCACGAAAAGGTTATAAGACCCGCGATGGTGAAGATAGCGGCGATAGAGGAGGAATAAAAGTGGAAGAGCGAGGTATGGAAATAGAAGCAGTAAAGAAGTTGCTTCAGGATAAGAAACGGAAGGATTTGGCATACGAGAAAATCTTGACTTCAATGTGCACGTATCCGCATGAAATAGCGGCGTATGCGCACGAGATGTTTCTGGAAGCGAATTTAGGCGATTCGGGACTATTCCAGGGTGCAAAAGAGATGGAGGAAGAAGCAGTACGGATGATAGGGGAACTGCTGGGCAACGAGAACGCCTTTGGGTATATATCCACGGGTGGAACAGAATCGAATATACAGGCGATACACGCAATAAGGAACAGGAAAAGGAGGGACGGGCTGAAAGCGATGAACATAATCGTGCCAGAAACAGCTCATTTCTCATTTGACAAAATCGGGGACATATTGAGCATAGAAGTACGTAAAGCGGCTCTGGACGACGAATTGAGGGTAGACGTGAACTCAGTAGAGGAACTGATAGACGACAAAACGATATGCGTGGTGGGAATAGCGGGGACGACGGAATTTGGGCAGATAGACCCGATAGAGAAGCTTGCAAGTATTGCAAAAGGCAGAGACATTTTCTTGCACGTAGATGCCGCGTTTGGCGGTTTCGTAATCCCGTTTTTAGAACAAAAATACGCTTTTGACTTCTCGGTAGAAGGCGTATCGTCAATTTCAATAGACCCGCACAAGATGGGAATGAGCACGATTCCTGCCGGATGTATTCTGTTTCGTGACGAATCGTATTTAAGCGAGCTGGCGGTGCTCACACCCTATCTGACGACCAAGGAGCAGTGTTCGTTGATAGGCACGAGAAGCGGTGCATCCGTAGCAGCTACTTATGCCGTCCTCAAATATTTCGGTAATGAGGGTCTGAAGAAGATAGTAAGCGAGTGTATGGAGCTAACGAGGACGTTGGTGCAAGGTGCAAAGGCGATAGGGATTTCTACTGTGATAGAGCCCGTTATGAACGTGGTAACGTTAAGTTTTCCGGCAGCCGAGGTGGATAGTGTAGCGAATGCGTTAGAAGCGAAGGGATGGCGCGTTTCCGTAACAAGGATGCCAAAGGCGCTTCGATTGGTGATAATGCCACATGTGACGGGGGAGACGGTGAAGGCGTTTTTGGATGATTTGGAGGCTGTGAGGTAGCATAGATAGACTCAACAAAGTTTAGTGAAGACAATACATACCTATGTTGAGCACGACACAAGTGTTCCTGTGAGGTTGATTTCCATAGGATCTGAGATATCGGTGATAATGGATTTGACACGAAGTTTTCATTTCAATCCAATCACTTCAAAAATTCCTTTCCCATATCATAAGGGCAGAAATCATTTTCTGTCAATACGTACATCTCGGCTTCTTCTTTGGTTAATATCCTTTTCTTCACATAAAAATCAAGAAGGAGTTGTTGTATTCTTTGTATTTCTTTTAAAGGCTTCAGGTAAGATGCGACACTTCTTAGTTCTAACAATTTCTCAATGAATAACTCGTGGTCTTTTTTATCCTTGCTCTTAAATTTATCTCTATTCTTGTTTACAAGCCTCATGAAGGGGTGATTAATATTTAGCTCTATTAGAAAAGGATCGGATGATAAAGTTCCAAAACAATCCTTGTAATCGCCTTCAAAGATATATCCATACTCCCTTTTCTCTCTCTTTTCTGCAGAAGGCACAAGAAGATACTTCTCCAAACTAAACCCAAATTCTTTATTTGTTACTATTATCTGATCACCGCCAAATTCTAGGAGCAAATAAGGTAATGTTTTAGGTGGTCCGTGGTACACAATAGGGTCTTCGGGATAAGCTTTTTCCGCTTTTTTCATATCCCCAGGAGTCATTATTTCGTCAATAAGATAAAAATACTTCCAATGGTCTTTTAGTTCGTTATAGGTAAGGTATTTTAGCTTTCCATTCACAAAACACTCGAAAATGACTAATTCGTTCATTCTTTCCAAGAAAAAATCTGGTATAAGGGTAAAACGGCCGCAGAATGTGCTAAAGAAACATTCCATAAACCTATTTTTATCCTCATAAGTTACAAGATGCTTTTGCGAAAAAATCTTTTCAACATGGTCTATAATTATCCTCTCTATTTTTCTCTTTAGATTATTGAGTTTTTCATTAATTACAACATCGTTTCTATTTATTGTCAGGTTAATTTTCGACTCACCTTCTATATTGACATCCAAAAACATACATTCATCATTAGTCAACCACTGAGGAAGAAGTGGACAGACATCTCCACTGCTTTTCTTTATTAATATGCCATCTTGTGAAAGAAGACTATATCCATATAACAAACTTCCTCTAAGCCATATACCACTTCCTCTATCTAACGACAAATTTCTCGATTCAAAACCATATCCGCCATTCTCATCTTTTAAAAACATAAAAATAAGTTTTCCTTTAACTCCTTCAAGTCCTTCTTTCTCAAGGTCAATGACATACGGATTCAATTCGTCAGCGTATTGTTTATATAACGGATTCATGTAATCCACAAAATTAAAATCATATCCTTGGTCAAGAATTGTTTCCGCGTTTTCTCTGTCATCTATATAAATTGGAAATTCAATGTGCCTTGCATAGTTTTTAAGCTCTTCTACCAAGTCCAATTCAACATCATCTTTCAGGAAAAGAGTTATTGAAGTTCCCGGTTCTGTTCGGCTTCCTCTTCTCGTTACAAAGTAGTCTGAATAGTTTTCAATTTCCAGTTTTCTTGGCACTCTTCCTTCTTTAAAAGTTTCCGCTTCTATTCTATCTGCCATCATAAAACAGGACAGGATGCCGACCCCGAAAACACTTATCGGACTGAACCGAATGCCTTCTTTTTTGAAATCCCTTGACTGATAATAACTTTTTCCTATCCTCATGAAGTAATTTTCAATAACATAGTCATCCATACCAATTCCGTTATCTTCAACTATTATTTTCCTTATTTCCCCGTCATCGGTATTTTCTTTTACCAGTTTGTATAAGATCTTTCCTTCATAACCTGCTTCTTTTGCCTTTCTGCACCAGCACGCATCAATCGAATTCTGTAATAATTCGCGCAAACCGACTGTTTTTTCATTGTAAAGATTTGTTCCCAGAAACAAATTGAAAATCTTCTCATTGTCAAGTGAGAACTTAAAATCGTTATAGATATACGTTCCGTCCGTTTCTATATTATGTTCTACCTCTTTAAGATTGAGATAATATTTCTTTGATATTTCCGGGAGATTATCTTTTAAAAGTCTGATAAAATCTTCTCTTTCTTTCTCTACTTTTCTCAAGAAATCCAACAGCCCTCTTTGATATTTGGGGGACTTACAAGTTGCATTAATTTTTATCTTCTCTTCTGTAATCCCTACTTCTGGAACAGAAAGATGTTTCTCCCATTCTTCTTTACTTGTTGGATTTCTCGGATTTATGAATTCTTTCAAAATTTTCGGTGCTCTTCTGTTATCTGCATCAAGCGTGTCCCCAAGCCTTAAACACACTGCAAGAAACTGCAAATTTATAAATTTCCCTTCCATCGAATATTCTCTATCAAACTCAGATTTATCTTCCAAATCCTTGACATCCAGGCGATGTGCTCTACAAATTTTAGCGACAAGCCGAGCATGAGTCTCATTATCAATCTTTAAACCACGCTCTCCGCTGTAATTCTTTATAATATACACATAAGACCGCTCATGATGGTGCTCTCTGATATAATCCATAAAAATCTGTTTTTCATAAAATTCTGCGGCTCTTGTATTGTCCTCTTCTTTATACTTCTCAATTAAATCAACTTCCCTTTCATGTTTATCCCGAAATTTCAGAAACTCTTCACTTTTAGGTATCTCGTCCTCTTCATCTTTGCTTACTGCCATTCCTACATCATGCAAGTAAGCAGAAAGAATAAGGAGATATATCTCCATAGCATTTAAATTCTCCTTGACCTTATCAGGAATAAATTCCCACATATTTTTTATCACGTTTTCAGAGTGCGAAATATCGTGTAATGTATATTCTTCAAAAAAGGCCGGGATTCTACCAAGTATGGGTTCAACTTGTTTGGCAACGTTTATGACGGGTGTTGAAAGTGTTGCCTCATCGCCCTCTTCTTCCTCCTTTTTCTTAAGGAGCTTAAAAAAGTCCAGGTTTTTAATCCCGTTAGACATTTTCGTAGATGTTAATTATTAATTTACGATATAAATATATATCGGTTGGAGGATGGCTTCATAGCGATGCACGAAAAACAAATACCTGCGCACATATTCCGGGCGTATGACATACGGGGTATTTACAATGACGACCTGTACCCGGAGACGATGCTAAAAATAGGCTTGGCGCTGGGGTCGTATGCAA
>QEXZ01000054.1 GCA_003160755.1 Methanomicrobiales archaeon | reverse complement strand
AGCCCTGCACGGTAATAAGTGGCGACCTCAGGTCGTGAGAGACCGTGTAGGTGAACCGCTCAAGCTCGGTATTTTTTTGCTTCAAGCTCTTTCAGGAGTCGTTTTCGTTCATCTTCCATCTTCTTGCGCTCGCTGATGTCACGTGCGACACCAAGCCTACCAATGGGCTGCCCCTCAACGTCCAATATTGAGGTGACATTTAATTCTATGGGGCGTCTCCTTCCATCTCTGAGCAAAAGCTCAACCTCATAAAGGGGAATTGTTTCGCCAGAAAGTCCTCTTCTGAAGCTGTCAACTGTTAATTCTATGTATTCAGGGGCAAGAACTTCAGTAAAAGAATGTCCTATTAAATCCTCTGGACGGTAACCGGTAGCCACTTCAAATCTCGGGCTAAGGTAGGTAAACTTGCCCTCCCTATCTAAAGTAAAGACAATATCGTTTATACTCTCAACTAATGTACGGTATTTCTCCTCGCTCTCCCGCAGTGCCTCCTCTGCACGCTTGCGCTCGGTGATGTCGAAGGTAATGCCCACCATTCCAGTTACTTTTCCTTTTTCATCAAACGAAGGAACTTTTGAAGTAGAAGCCCACCTTGTTTTGCCCTCTGCATCTGTAAACGTTTCTTCAATGTTCATTATTGGTCTTCCTGATGACATGACCTTTTTGTCGTCAATATGAAATTTCTTGGCTTGCTCTTTCGGAAAAAGGTCATAGGCATCTTTACCGGCAAGCTGGTCAATAGGAACATTCACCATTTCTGCAAATGCTTTGTTTGCAGCAATCAAATTTGATTCAGTATCTTTATAGTAAACAAAAGCAGGTATGGACGATAAGAGAACCTCTTGTTGTTCTGTTTTTTGTTTAAGCACCTCCCCCACCCGCTTGCGCTCGGTGATTTCTCGCTTCAGTTGTTCATTGCTGTTCGCCAATTCGGCGGTGCGCTCCTGCACACGGACTTCCAGTGCGTCACGCGCCTTTCGCAGTGCATCATGTGCTCGATTTAGCTCAGCCGCTTTCGCCCCCAGCCTTCCCAAAAACTCCTCTATCTGAAACAATAAACTTGAATAAAACTCGACCACATCTTCTTCAATTACACACATTTCCTTCGCCTCTTTGGTCAATAGTTGTGGGTCTAAATGGATCTCCACGGCTGTTTTTTCAAGTGCTTTTAATTGTTTGGGAGAAAAACTCTGAGGTATAAATTGACCGGCAAACATAGTTCCTTTGTGCTCACCATTGATGATAATCGGTGCGACAAAATGCCCGCCATGAGCGAAGCAATACAGGATTGTCGGCTTTTTTAACTTGATTGCCTTCCGACTCATCTTCTTAAACGATTGAAAACAGCGCCGTTTTCCTTCCTCTGTTGATTGTATTAAGGAACAAAAACCAGTGGGATAACTGAAACGAGTTAAAGGCTCACCTTCAGGCGAAAAAATAACAGAAGAAATGCCAACTGTTTTTGCAAAGCTGTCCTGAATAGCTTGCAGTTCATCAAGGTCTATTAGTTCCTTCAGAGAGCTTTTTTCTTCTTTGCTCATTTATCCTCCTTCTACAATCTGTTATCTGTTTCTTGAACTTATTCTGGATAAGCTTTGTAGGGAAAGCCGTTCGCCGACTTTTCCATGCCAGTAACCATTTGCTGGAATATCGAGAAGGGCATGCCCAATCCCAACAAGTTACCGCTCTATCCTCCGAGCGCTCTTGCACCGAGACAGAAGAAAGAGCCATTAAGTTTTTGCTCCCGAAAAGGTAAAGCAGTTAAATCCGCGCAAACGCCTCTGATTCCAATAGTGCTCATTTCAAAGCGATTGTCGGTGAGGAAATTGTAGCCCTGAATTGCAAGCAGTGCCTGTTTTGGCTTCACTACTATAATCACCACATCGGGTGTGATGTTCAGTTTTTTCGCAGGATAAGCCACTGCAGCATCCATAATAGCAGGTTGAATGGCTTTCATCCCGGAAACGGCTTTTAGTGCAGCTCCCAATGTTTCATAGCATCCCGTATCATCGCTACCAAAGAGTGTAAACTGCATGTTTCCACTGTCTTTGCAGGCATAAACCAGCCCGTTGGTGAAGTCAGCCGGGGATGCAGGCGTCTCCATCAAATCAGTATATTTCCGCTTTCCTCTCAGGGGTTCTGTTTGATACCTGTCAACAAGACCAAGAGCAATAGCTGCGGCTGGACAACCCACATTCTCTTTATTGATCACCACCACCTCATCTTCCGTAGCGGCAATTCTAACCGCTTCACACCACAGAATGCCCTGGTATCCTTCAGCAGTTCTCGTGCCCTTCGGGACTTCATTTCCTTTTGGAATTAGTTTCACTCCTACTGGCAGAATCAGCTTCTTCTGTTCCTGTTTACCAAATACACGCATAAATCTCTCGCTCGCTTCTTCAAAGGTCATTTCACTACCCTCTTTTAAATTATTCACTTTTTTCCTCACCCCCGCTTCTAATTTCTTGTTCCTTATTTATAATACATAATTTCCTATTTGTAGTTTTTCCACCCACAAAAAAGAGATCGTATGGCGGCTTCTCACCCAAGTGTTCGTAAAGCTGCTTGACCTCCTGTTTAAGTTTTATCATCTTCAGCTCACGACCCACCGCTAAACGAGTGAACCTCTCGAGTTCTGCCATGGATTTTTGCAGTGCCTCCTCCGCCTGCTTGCGCTCGGTGATGTCCACAGCGAATCCTACTATGCCTGTAACGTTACCCTCAGCATCTTTGAGGGGTACTCTGTCGGTCCTCATCCCTCTCTTTCCTTCTGGAGTGCGGAATTCATCAATTATTCATGTCTTCGGTATTCCACTTTCCACGACTTCGTTGTCGTTTTTGATGTGGGCTTCAGCTTCCGCCGGAAAAATCTCTCTGGTTGATTTGCCCATAAAATTCGCGGGATTCAGTCCCTATACATCTGCAAGACGCTTGTTTACATAAATGAAATTGCTGTCGCGGTCCTTGAAGAACATCATTGCGGGCACGGAATCCAGGATTATCTGCCGTTCTTTTTCTACCTCTGCTAATTTATCCTCGGCTCTCTTCTTCTCTACTTCTTCTTCTCTTCCTTTCCCCGTGAACATTATGAATGGAATATTGTTTCCACTCTGCCGAAGGTTCCGGAGGAGTTCAAGACCATCCATCCCCTACATCTTATAGTCTGCAACTACCACATCGTATTTACTGCTCTTTAAGAACTCTATGCCTTCTTCAGCCGAAGTCACCGTCTCTATACTAAAATTCTCATTCTCACGCTCCAAAATGGCTTTTATCAGTGCAAGGAAATCAGGCTCATCATCTACATGCAGTATCTTTATCCCTTTTTCCTCGCCACTCATCTAATAATGACTCACCTCCATTATACTTTATATACAAGAACAAACCTTTCTCAAATCAGCGCCTTGCTTATCTTCCACACGTTATCAAAATCCCTTCTCAGATTTTTCACACTGTCCCCTTCCTCTAAATACATAATCCCAATATATGATAGTTCCTCTCCATCCGTTGTTAATAATTTAGTGCCATCCATCGCCAGCTTATCGTCAATTATAAAACTTTTGCATGTTCTGCTTATTGTAGGGCTATATCTGACCTCAACGCTTTCTTCATACTTATTTCTTAGAGCCTTCGCCTCTTCCATCTCCTCTATCTCTTCTTCGCCACCAAAAGCAATCCTTATCTTTGACCCCCTCTCTATCATATCCTCGTAATATTGCCTATATTGCGGTTCAAAAACCCTGAGTCCGCTTAGCATCATTGACAGTGTATCCACTTTCACTCTTCTTCCCGCTATAATGCCTGCAATATAGGAAACAATCCACTTCCGGCTATAATAGAGTGTTACGCATCCTTTTCCCATTTTTAGCCCATAATCTCCATAATTATCCTCATAAACTCCATAAAGGTCCTCAACCTGTTTCGCTCGTACGGAAAAATCATCCGGCTCGTATATCTCTTTTAAATACTCCTCATTCTCCTTGAAAACTATCTTCGGATGCACGGGTAAACAGCTCTTTTGCTCAAACTCCTCCTCTGTGTTGTGTGTGAACAACACATTTGCCAAAAATCCTTTCTTCAGCAGATAATCCCTCCCCCTTGTCAGCCCTCTTTGACTCACTGTTCTCCTTATTTTTCTCGCTTCCCGCAGCGTCCTAGTAAAGTTCAAAGATGGGTCGCAGATTGAGAGGACATAATATAAAGAAGCTTCTTGAGAGTGTGTAATTCCCTCTCGCTCGAATATTGGCTCTAAAGTTTGGATGATGCCCGTGAGCTTCATCATTTTTATTTTTCTCCTTCTTTATTCTTTCAAGTTGTATCTATATAAAAACCTTTCTATTTTTTGGCAATTTTGCTTCAAAATGGAAAAAATGCCAAATGGAAAAAATTTCAAAATAAAAAAATAAGCATTCTGCACAGTTATTTTTAAGTATCTCTTTCTAATTACGCTTTATGCATGGAACCGTTCAGTTCTTCTGCATATCAAATCTTAATTATTATCGCGTTCGCAATCATCGGCGCTGGGCTGAAATATATTGATGACGCCTTTGATGAAGATATATTCAGCAAGCGCACAGCAATGCTAATAGCACCTATCTTAGTGATCATTTGGTCATGCCTATCAATTTCCGATTCCGTTTCAGCAACAATTTTATTCTCTATCCTTTTTGCCGTTTTGCTAACCGGAAAAATAGACAATTTAGTATTTAAGGTGTGTTCCATCGCGTTGATTTTAATTCTCGTGCTGAGTGGGATGTTAAATTTCCTGTGGATACCTTTGTTCTCCCTTATCATGATGGGCGTTGCGGATGAAAAGGGGAACGATTATGTAGACAACCATGCGACACTTAAATTAGGACAATTCTTCTTCTCACACCGTTTTAGCATGAAAATAGGCGTATTGGGCCTGTGCATGCTCTCTCTTCTTCCATGGTTGTATTTAGGTGCCTTTTTAGCATTTGACGGTGCATACGAATCAGTAAAAATATTCGGTAAAATTTCAGTTGCGAGTCAAAAGGAGAAAAAATCGGCGTATTTGTATAGAATCACAGGATTACACAAGATTCACACATCTCTTTTTCTTTTTAAAAAAAGAAAACATGTGCTAAAAGAAAAAAATAAGGGCGTATTTTAGTCAAGGTTTTTACCGGAGGTAAAAAAGTTGGTTGGTAAAGCTTTTCTATAAGCCCTTACATGGCTTGCGGGGTCGTGGGGCGGAGCCCCACATAAGAAAAGGTTTTAATGTAAACGAATAATAGGTTTAGACGGTGTCCCGTGATACAATTTCTCTATGAAGACCGAGGCATCCTTATCTTCACCTGACAATATCATAATATTGTCAAAATTCTTCTTTACCTCTTCCACACCCTCCTTTCTTATTAAATACGAATAAGGGTCAATTGAGATTATACTGGTGCAATTCCACCTTTTTAGCCCTTCTATTTGTGCGTTTAGCAGCTCAAGAATCTCCCTTGGGCTGTAATATCTTGAAAAGTCGTCATATATGTCAATAACAACTATCTTTGACTCTTCCTTTGGCTGGCTCTTTATTGCCTTTACAATGCTACGTTGAAACAATATCTTGCTTAAGGGGACAATTATTCGCTGCTCCTCCTCTACCAGATCAGAAACTCGTTCCTCCGTGTAAATATTTTCATACAGGTCAATTATCATGAAATTCTTTAATTCATCAAAATCCATTAGTAGCTCACCTATTATCTGATGAGCTGGACGCTTAGAAGTAGCATAAATGACGTTATTTCCCTCTCTCAGCCCTTGCTCGATAAAAGAGAGCAGGATTTTATGTTTTGTTTTCGTTTCTTCTGTGATAAGCAAGGAAGAACTCCCTTTTGATACCCCCCCCGCCATCCTCTCATCCATTTCCTCCAAGCCCGTTGGCACTATGTCAAGCAATTTACTAACAGTAATCTCGTATGGTTCCAGCTCATTTTTTATCTCTTCTCTGATAAGCTCATAAAATAGAAAAGGTTTGAAAGGGAACTTTTCCTCTGCTGATTCGAGATAATATTTGAAAAGTTCAAAGAACACATCCCGGGAGAACCTCGTCCCCTCCTTTATCTTTATTTCTTTCTTTGCGAACTGGATGCACGTAAATTTCTCATCCCTTCTCCGCAACCTGTCAAAAATCTTCTCCTGCTCTGAGAAAGGAATGAAAGCTTTTAAGCGTTTTAACAGGTTATTGACTATTTTTTCATACAATATCGGATAATACGCACTATCATCAAACTCACAGCGCAAATCTTCTGGCAGTAATAACACTTTCCCTTTAAGAATCTCCGCAATCTCTTCTTTCGTTTCTTCTATGGACTGCTCCAGAATTGTTATCTTTTTTATATCCTGCAGCTTATGCATCCCGAGAAGTACCGCAACGGCTATTTTCAGCCTCGTGTGCTCATCCGCTTTTTCAAGGTCAAATCTACGCCCTGAAGAGTCAAACTTGATTCCTGTTGCTTCATCTTCACGAACATACCTATCCTGTGTCCGTGCCCACAAATCCTCAAGATAGTCAGTTCGCAGGAAGCTGTGTGCATGTGAATTTAAAAGATGAACGATGTCCTCTTTTCCAGCTTTTTTGTACTTGGATTCCAACCCCAGAGTCCTTATCGAAGCCATCTCGATTATCAGAACGAGGAAGAATCCAATGAAGAAGAGATCATGGAAAGGAAAGCGTTGAATGTAAGTGTTTAAAGAAGAGTAGATGAGACAGACGAGTAGAAAAGCGATAAAAACGGAGATGTATGACATTTCGCTCCAGATATTCTTTCTCATAATCTCCTCGAAACCTTTGTGCGTGACGCTCAAATAGGTGATAAAATCAATCAAGAAAAAAGCGATGAAGAAGAGAATGACCGGATATGAGACGAGTTCAATTCTATTTCCCATAACCTCGAATGTCCGCCCATAGGTGAAAGAAATCGCAAAGAAGATGAGAAAGAACCCCGAACAGAGGGATACGAGGTATCGAGAGATGACCAATCTATTGAAAATTGGCTTGATTTTCTGGTCTTTGAGAATCTTGCGCAGGTCAAGGGCAAAAAACATGTAAAATGCAAAAGAGGCAAGTCCAAACAACGCAAATAACATCTTCGTACTGCCCGTTACATTGTTCCATGAGATAAAAATCAGGCTGAAGGCATAGAATGTTACGGTTAAGTGGATGCATAGACCGTATTTCAGGTATCCCCAGTATCGCAATTTTGTTTTAGATGAGAGGATTTTTAGATAGGTGGAACTCAATATGACGCCAAGGAAAAGGGGCAGCAAGAAAGCGACAACAAAGATATACGGAATGTTTTGATAGATGATGAAATTGGGATATTCTTTTGCTGTAAAGTAGAGGGATGCTGCTAAAAATGCGAGGGTTATGGCGGCGGTAACGTTTGGAAAATCAAAAGGCATCAAGGCGTTCCATTTGGGCTGGAGGAGGGAGGGGTATTCGATGATGAACAAGGCGAAATATAAAATGGTAAAAACAAAAAATATCGTGTAAAAAGAAATATTATAGTACAAGTCCTTTTGCATTTCTGGCTCGAGGAAATTAAGGATATAAAAAATCACCAGACTCACAGATAGCAGGTATGATACCATGCCAATACCACCAATAAAAAAAGGCTTGCGCACAAATCCGATTTCTGTGTAACTTTTTGAGATGAACAGTAAAGAATAAGAAGAATAAACAATAATGAGAATAGAGAATAAAATAAAGATAAATAATACAATGAAATTGGTGGAAGCGGGGTATCTTAAATGGTAAGCTATATTTGCAAGGAAATGCAGGGATACTGCCAAAAAAACATAGAGAATAAGATACTTTGTTCTAAATAAATTGATTTTTTCTTTTATAATTGGGGCTATCAAATAATAGAGAGTTAGATTAGCGGAATAATGAGTTGCTACGTCAAAAATAGCGGCAAAAACCAAAATACGATGCCCTATATTAGAAACACTGTAAAGTTCATTTAATAATGACGCAGTGACCAATGTTAAGATAATACCCCAAAAATTTGCATTTAACCAGAGATTCCATACATTAGAAGGTGACGCTTTTCGAATTTCTTTTAGCATTATGAACATCGATGAATGATAAATAGACATGAATATAACGAAAAGTTGAATGAAGAGAGGGACTTCGCATAAGTTGTTTAAATACGGAATCGCCGCTACCGTATTGACATTGATCAATAAAAATAGTAGTGTCAAAGATAATGCGATAAATAAAGGTTTTTTAGTCATGCGTTCGGGCGTAAAAATATTTGCTATCTCTCTAATTTATTTTTTAAGATATTATACCTCTCCTTTTTTAATTTTTCTATCTCTGTTGGAGAAAAGATGTCTGTTGAAATACCGAGCCGAAGTAAATGTTTTTTTTTATCTGAAGGTTTACCCAATTCATATAATACATCTGAAAGACGATCGGATTCTGAAAAGAAATTGCCTAACTTCTCTTTAACATGTTTTTGATAATCACTGAGTAAATTCCTACCTTTGATGAAATTATAAGCCGTTCTTCCTGCTATGTCACCGCAAATTATTCCCGGAAGGACACCCTCAACAAAAGGCTTAAAATTCTGATTTGCCGCATCTCCCACCAGTAAAACGTTTCCGTAGACCCATTTATCAGTGAGATAATGAATTGGCGCCCAGCCACTCTTTTCTACTACTTTGTTTCCATTTCTAAGTTGTTTTTTCACCTCAGGAATTTCTAAAAACTCCGCATAACATCGCTCTAATTTTTTACCCGGGAATGACGATGCAACACCGACATTAGCCCTGCTTTTGGACAACGGGAAGATATAAGCATACGCCCCGGGTGCAAAATCCCCTATGTACAATTGCTCATACGTTGGTTTATACAAATTCAAGTTATTCAGTTCAAAACTCAGTACTTCACCACATTTATCCTTGAGGTTGGTAAAACCCAGTTGGTTCAGGACTTTTGAGTGTACCCCATCCGCGGCAATAACCACTTTTGGCATGATTTCTCCCACTTCATCTCCTGTTTTCACAATCGCCTTCGTAACATGATAATTCTCGCTAAATTCCAGGTCTGTCAATTCTGTTTCAAGGTGAAGTTTGGCGCCAGCCACAATTGCATTGTTTGCAAGCCATTCATCAATTTTTTCCCTGTTTATCGCATAAGCTGACCAGAATCCTCCACTTCGCCCGATTGCGATGCCCTCAGCCCAGAAGGACATCCCCTCAATTTTCCAAATCAATTGCTCTTCTGGTATTCTGAAAGGCAAAAAAGGGATGAGGTATTCCCCAATAGCTTCTGCGCACTGCACCGGGACACCGATTTCTTTCTTTTTATCTATGAATATCGTGTTGGCACCTGCCTCCGCTGCCGCTCTCGCCGCGCTACTGCCCGCAGGTCCCGCCCCCACCACCAAAACATCACATTCCATTACCCTATCTTCACCCCTATTAAAAGTTATTATCGGTTAAACATGATTATTCGATATGAAACAATGCCTATTTAAACTTTTCTATTATTATTGGGGATTTACACAAAAAATATAAGAAATTTCTCTGCCGCAATTGCGTTTTGCCACCAATGTTCTAAGGTTTAAATGGAGGGGTAAACCTGTATCCGGCATCATTTTCTCGTGTCCATCTAGTGAAATCTCGTGGTTTCTTATCCATAACTCTTCACCACCTCTTCTATCTCCCCCACTCGACTCAAAACCGTGATACCACGCA
>QEXZ01000053.1:6972-9803 GCA_003160755.1 Methanomicrobiales archaeon | reverse complement strand
CAGAACGAATCGTTCGGGAAACCCTGAAAAACGGTTGCCGCTCGCCGTTTTTTGGTGACACCTTCTCTAAGCGTTCTATAACGTTCCTTATCACCGCGGAGAGCGCCGAGGATAGCGGTTTAGCGGTTTGGCGTTTTAGCTAATGAGCGGAACCGCTAATAAACTAAACCTCTAATTCCGTGTGCTCTGCGATGAATTACATCATCCCTATCTTAGCCTTTATCCCTTCTATCTCGTGCTCGATTATCGCAAACTTATTCTCCATGTACGACCTTAAGTCTTCTCTTAACGAACCTATCTCCATAACAATTTCCTCTTTGCCCCCGTCTATCTTCTCTGAGACTTCTCTTATCGCTCCTATTGTCTCATCCTGCTTCTCCAGCATCCCATCCTGCTTCCCCAGCATCCCATCCTGCTTCTCCAGCATCCCATCCTGCTTCTCCAGCATCTTATCCATCTTTCCCGCAAGCATCCCAAACCCCTGTTTATTCTCCGCTCTTCCCGCATCTATCTTTTGATTCGTTGCGCCCATATAGAGAAGTGCCGCACCCAGTCTATCTCCAAGTTCCTCCGCCACTTCACCATACTTTATCTTAAACACTTTAAACTCACCCGTTGGCTCTTCATATTCCACCGATGTCTCTACCACATCTATAAAAGCCTTCTTTACCTTGATTCCCCTGATAAAATCTCCAATTTTGGGCTTTTTGCCCTCGCAAACAATTTTTACATTACCATCCTCTAAGTTCTCGACATACCCTGTTATCTCTAACTCCCTTGCATTATCCTGAACAAAATCTCTATATCCAACTTTCTGTACCTTTCCCTTTGCGATTAATATTGCCCTTTTCATTTTTGCTCAACGTTAGTAGATATTTGGTTGCTGTACATAAAGTATAACTTCCCTCTATTTAAGACGCGGATTAACACGGATTTATTATGATAAAGAAACAATTAATTATTAGCACCATGAGAAAAAGGGAGGATAAATATGTCTGCTTTGGAGACTAAACAAAAACTCGAAGAAATAATCAGTGTACTCCCAGAGAGTACGCTGAAGGCAGTAATTGACTTTGCCCGCTATTTAAGAGATAAAGAAGAAGCTGAAGACCTTTTAGGAATGCAAATGAGTTCAAAAGCATATTTGGATTGGCTGAGTCCGGGAAACGACATTTACGACGAGGTCTTTAAAGACTATTTGCACATCTAATATTTCGAGAAGTCACGAAGCAACACAATATCTTATTGAAGGAGATGAGGTCGTTCAGGCAGGAATAAAGGTTGCTTCGGTTGTTAAATGTGAGTCTTTATTAACCATAAACAAGTCAATGATCCTCAAAGTCCTTGGGATACTTTCTATCGGTCTGTGAGGTAGAATAAAAACGGCAGTATGTTAATGGACATGACACTATCTAAAAATATAGTCTGCGATTTATCACCGCGGAGAGCGCCGAGTACGCAGAGTTTTTAGACTGTTCCAATCATTGTTTATGCTTTCTGGTTGTATATAAAGTATGGCTTTTTTCTATTTAAGACACAGATTTACACTGATTTACGCAGATTTATTTTAGTTTAATCGTGTTGATTCTTATCATCTGTGTTAATTAAGCCCTTTCTGGGCTTGCGGGGACGTGGGCAGAGCCCACGAGCGTTAATCTGTGTCTATAATTTATTTTCTCTTTTTTTTTATTAAATCATGTTGTTCACCACAGAGACACCGAGAATCAGAGAACTTATCAATTGGGATTTTGGTATCTATTTTCTCACTTGTATTCTTCATTCTTTCCTCCCCCGTGTCTCTGCGTCTCTGTGGTTTTTATTTATTCTCTGATGCCTCTGCGTTCTCCGCGTGCTCTGCGGTGAATTTTGAGGATATAGTAATTCCACTAATAGGCTTTTCTTTTTCTAAAAGAGAAGAATTTATATGCGAGCATTAATATTCGAGCCCTTTTCCGGGGCTTCCGGGGATATGATTATCGGTAGTCTACTGGATTTGGGCGCAGCGGAATCGAAAATAGCCGGTGCAATCTCCGCTTTTGACATCGCGCTGGAAGTAAAAACAGTAAAGAAGCGGGGGATAGCGGCGAAAAAAGTGGCGTTTGTAAGCAAAAGCGGCGATAAGAGCGTAAGTGCGAAACACGCTGAAAGAAAGTATGCCGATTTCGTGCGTCTAATCAAAGGCAGCGGCTTGAGCAGGGAGATAATAAAAAACGCTCTGGCTGTATTTGAACTGCTCGCTCGTGCAGAGGCGACAGTGCACGGAGAACCCAAAGAGAGCTTGCAGTTTCACGAACTCGGCGCTATGGATACAATAGGCGACCTGGTAGGTAGCACCACGGCGTTCTTAGACATTCATCCTGACATCGTTATTTGCACT
The DNA here is from genome assembly GCA_003160755.1 of Methanomicrobiales archaeon. Lineage (GTDB taxonomy): Archaea > Halobacteriota > Syntropharchaeia > Alkanophagales > Methanospirareceae > QEXZ01. The sequence goes on along the minus strand of QEXZ01000053.1, from coordinate 7,426 downwards.
CCCATTTCGGTGGGCAGTGGATTCGTGGATACCCGGCACGGTGTTCTGCCTGTTCCTGCACCCGCAACAGTCGAGATATTGCGCCATTCTTCGCTGGTATCGCAGGGGGACCCGTTCGGGTCTGCATCTGAATTGCTTACGCCTACGGGCGCAGCGATATTGGCTCATTTTGTGCACCGAAACTTCGAATCTTCACTCCCTTCTCTTCCATTCCGCATCGAGAAGACGGGATATGGTGCCGGGTCAAAGGATTTGCCCTCAGCCTCGCCTCCTAACGTCTTGAGAGCGGGTTTAGGTGAACTCAGTGAATCCTCGTCTTTACCTACCCCTCCTCCCTCTTCACTCCTGTCAAGGGATGAGGTGGAAGTGCTGGAAACCAATGTTGATAACGTTACCGGAGAAGTGCTGGGCAATCTGATAGAGGTGCTTATGGCGGAGGAAGGTGTGAAGGATG
>QEXZ01000053.1:0-6872 GCA_003160755.1 Methanomicrobiales archaeon | reverse complement strand
CCCTCTTCACTCCTGTCAAGGGATGAGGTGGAAGTGCTGGAAACCAATGTTGATAACGTTACCGGAGAAGTGCTGGGCAATCTGATAGAGGTGCTTATGGCGGAGGAAGGTGTGAAGGATGTGGCTATCACACCGGCGCAAATGAAAAAATGCCGAAGCGGGCACATAATCAAGGTGATTACGACACCGCAAGAAGCCGCGCGAATAGCGTACCGGATAATGGAAGAGACCGGCTCACTGGGTGTTCGCAGTATGCAGGTGAAGCAGCGGTTCATTGCAAACCGGGAGCAGAGGAAGGTGAAGGTAAGGCTAAAAGGTGTGGAGAAGGAAGTAGGCGTGAAAATAGGCACCGATGCCGCAGGTAACGTGCTAAATGTGGCTGCGGAATTCGAGGATGCGAAACGCGTTGCCGCCGACCTAAAAATACCTCTAAAAACGGTGATAAAGCTCGTTGAAGAAACCGCGAAGCCCTTTTTGTAACCACAAAATTACACAGATTACACAGATTTTTTTTTGTATATAAAGTATGGCTTTTTTCTATTTAAGACACAGATTTACACTGATTTACGCAGATTTATTTTAGTTTAATCGTGTTAATCCTTATCATCTGTGTTAATCTGCGTTAATCTGTGTCTATAATTTATTTTCTGGTTTTTTTTATTTTCCCTCTGCGAACTCCGCGTTCTCTGCGGTGAATTTTGAGTTTTGAGTTGCAGTGCCGGGGACGGGGTTCGGACCCGTGACCTCTGCATTATGAGTGCAGCGCCCTAACCAACTAGGCCACCCCGGCGTTCTTTTGTTGCTGTATATAAAGCATAACCTCCTTCTATTTAAGACACAGATTTACGCAGATTTATTTTATTACTGGGGATCTATAGTCATTCCAGTTACAAATTGCAATTGATAAACCACGAGAATTCACAAGAAACTTTTTCTTAGAAAGAAAGCTTGACTAAAGAAACAGGTCTTTTTTTCTTTTAGCACAGGTTTTCTTTTTGTAAAAAAGAAAAAGTGTTGTGTAATCTGGGGGTTAATAATTTTCGGAATGACTATATTTTCTTGTTCGTCTTATCGCTTTCTTTTAATTCGCTACGCAGGTCTCCCATAGTGGCAATCCGCTCTGCAACGGCGTCGTGCTGGTGTATGCTCTCTTCGTTTATCTGCTTTATCCCGATGATCGAGTCGTCAGGAAGTTCTGTAAACCTTTCTACCACGCGTTTTGCCATCTCACGCACGCAATCTTCAACAAACATCGTCTTTTTGTGCGCCATTTCTACTACCTTCGCCTCATCCGGCCGCTTCAGGATTTCATACGTCTTGGCACTCATTGAACGCTCTATTATCCTTATTATACGCTCCATAGGGACTCTTACGTCGTCTTCCACCTCAATCGAGATTATGCCTCGCCCTCTTTGGTTATGCGTTGCCATGGGCACCGTATTCAAAAAAGTATCCCGCTCTTCTTTTGATATCCCCATCTTCGTTAGCTTTTCCGCTACGTTATCCCGCATCAGTTCCTGTGCGCAGGGGCATGCGGTCATCCCTGCCACCTCCGCTCCTATCTGCTTCCTTATCCGTACTCCCCCGTCAGGGTTACGAAAAGCTCGCGCCTCGGCAAAGATAATTGCAGGCTCCTGGCATTGTATCTTCATCACCGGCGTCCTTCTTTTCAGCATGTACTCACTTCGCATTCCTATCTCCGCGGTAGAAGCGTAGTCATGGCGTTCGAGCAGCCGCTTCGCTACTTCACTGCATAATTCCTCCACCTCGTATATCGGCGTCTTAATCGCCTCTCCCAGCACTTCGTACATCGCCTCGAAATTCCTCGACAAATTTGCTCCCTTTATGTTGCTCGGCAGGTCTACAAAGATATGGAAATCGGAAATAAGCACTACCGGCCTTTTACCTCCTGCTCGCGCTACCTCTACTAACTTCTTTACTCCCGTCACGCCTACCCTCGTTAGGTTTATCTTTATGTCCGGGCTCCCAGCTTGCACGTCAGGCAGAGGTAATGCCATTGTCTAAATTATCTTTATCCATAACCCTGCTATTTAAACTTTACATTAACTTATAGGCATACCGAAAAATAACCACAAGATTACACAGACTTACACGAGAGCATTGCTCCTTTCATCCGTGTCAATCTGCATTAATCTGTGTCAATAATTTATTTTCTATTTTCTTGTGTCAATCTTGTGAATTCTTGTGGTTTATTAATTGCAATTGTGAATTCAAAAAATAGAAAAATTTATATATTACCCTTCTAATTAATCCATTAAATGGAGGTATAACCTGATATGATTGCACAAGAACAAAAGCCTATGGAGGAGATTCTGGGGTATCTTGAGGGGAAACAGAAGGTGGTAGTAATGGGGTGTGGTGGCTGTGCTACGTTCTATCATACCGGTGACAAAAAAGCGGTGAATGAGATGGCGGAGAAACTTGAGAAGGAAGGGAAAGAAGTACTCACCAAAATTGTCATGCCTTTGGGTATGCAGGCATGTGAAACCGAGAAGTGTTCGATATTTCTGCAAAAAAACCGAAGTGCTGTTGAGAACTGCGATGCAATTATGGTGATGAGCTGCGGTGACGGTGTGCAGGTAGTAACCGAGTATACAGATGAAGAGATGGGCATTGCAAAGGAGGTCTATCCGGTAAACGACCCACTGGGGCTTGTAGGCGGCGGTCCTACAAAGTTTAAGGAGACATGTCAGTCCTGCGGAATGTGTGAACTGGGCAAAACCGCGGGTGTCTGCCCTCTGACTTCCTGCGGAAAGGGATTGATGAACGGTCCCTGTGGTGGCGTGCGAGAAGGCGATAAATGCGAGATAGACCCGGATAAGGACTGCGCCTGGGTAAAGATATACAAACGGATGGAGAAACTCGGCAAACTCGATGCGTTCGAGCAGATGAATGACCCGCACGAATGGAGCAAAATGAAGAGACCGCGGCTATTCGAACTGGAAAAGCCTATGGGTATGATGGACATGATGGGCGCTATGATGAACCTTAACACCATCAGTGGCTACATGTCTATGATGTTCGCTAAGCCACCAGCCGAAGAAGAGGAAGCCAAAAAAGAGTGAGGAGTGTGATGAAAAAAAAATGACAGATGAAGTTTATAGCGATTTGATGCGAGAGTTTAAGGAAGGGAAATACGTCTTTACAGGCGAGTTAGAGCCGGAGAAAGCAGGAAACGTCAACGAGCCGATAGAGATGGCGAAGGAGTTGCTGGGTTTAGTGGTAGCCTGTAACGTAACCGACAATCCGCAGAGTTTCGCTTATGTCAGCAGCCTTGCCGCATCGTATAAAATCCAAAAAGAGACGGGTATGGAGTGCGTTTACCAGTTACGGTGTTCGGACAGGAATCGTATGGCGCTTCTATCCGACGTGCTTGGTGCCGGCACCTTAGGGATAAAGAACATCCTAGCGTTAGCGGGCGACCACGTATCACTTGGTGATACGCCGGATGCAAAGCCTGTCTTCGACCTGGACTCAACCACGCTGATACACATGATAAGGAAAATGGTAGACGAGGGCAAGGACCTTGGAGGTAATGAGATAGCTGACCCGCCGAAACTGCACGTGGGTGGTGCTGCGGCACCCGGAGCAGCGCATTTGAAGGCTGAGGTTGGCAAGGTGCAGCGAAAGATCAATGCCGGCGTCGAATACCTGCAAACTCAGGTCGTTTACTACACGGACGTGCTGGATAAGTTCTTTAACGAGTTGGGTGAGACCGATGTCCCGATTCTGGTCGGGATTTTCCCTGCAAGAACCTTCGGACAGGCGGATTTCTTCGATAAATACGTCGCGGGTGTGGACGTGCCACCGGATTACTTAGAGAGCATGAGGGCGACGAAACAGATAAAGGACAAGGAAAAGAAGAAGGAAGAGGTGGACAGGGTCAACATAGAATTCTTCACCAAGTTTCTGGAGCATCTAAAGGGAACGCCGGCTGCAGGATGCCACATGATGGCCGTGGGGTATCCTCGGATAATTGCACCACTTAAGAAAGTAATGGAATAATAAAAAAACCAGGGGGTATTTTTCCCCTCCCCCCTCCTTTTTATTTTTGATTTTTTTAATGACGAAAGAGATATGAATATTAATGGTTGAGTTTGTAACTGTGTAAGGAATAGCATGAACACCGACCAGATAACCGACTTCCTTCGGAAACAAAACGTCTTCGCGGTCATTGGCGTTTCGAGCAACCCCGCGAAGTACGGGCATCAGGTATACAAAGACCTGAAAGAAGCAGGTTACGTAGTTTACCCCGTAAATCCGAATATTGACGAAGTCTTAGGCGACCGATGCTATCATTCGCTAAGCGAACTGCCCGAAAAACCCGATGTTGTTGATATTGTGGTCCCGGCAAAAGTAACGGAGAAAATAGTCGTGGAATGCCGGGATTTGGGACTAAAAAAAGTATGGATGCAGCCCGGCTCAGAATCCGAGCGTGCAATATCGTTTTGCGTTCAGAACGACATAAAAGTAGTGCATGACGTATGTGTGATGGTAAAGAGAAGGGAATAGGGAATAGATTGAAGACACAGATTAACGCAGATTAACACTCAGAATCAATAATGTTAGAGTTAATTTGACAGTGTCGCATTTCAAAATTCACCGCAGAGAACGCGGAGTCCGCAGAGGGAATTAGGTGTCAGGTGTTAGTAGCCGTTATAACCCGCTAAACCTCCAAACCGCTATCTCCTGCACTCTCTGTGAACTCTGCGGTTAATCTGGCATTGTCAAGTTAAATAAATCTGTGTAAATCTGTGTAATCTTGTGGTTAATAATTTTCGGAATGTCAATAATTTAGTGCACATTATCGAGCCGCGTCTTTACCTCTTCCATGAACTCTTCCGTATTTGCCACTCGCTTCGCAGGCGGTTCAGCCAGTTTTGCTAAGTCGCCAGTCATTATACCGTCCTCTATTGTGCCCGTAGCTGCAGCTTCTAATTTGTCTGCGAACGTTGCAAGCTCAGGTATACCGTCCAGTTCTCCTCGTTTTCGTAACGCACCGCTCCACGCGAATATGAGTGCAATGGAGTTAGTAGATGTCTTCTCTCCCTTGAGATGCTTGTAGTAGTGCTTCTGCACCGTGCCGTGTGCCGCCTCATACTCGAAGTAGCCGTGTGGCGATACCAGGACCGAAGTCATCATAGCTAAACTCCCAAAAACCGAGGCAAGCATATCTGACATTACATCGCCATCATAGTTCTTCAGTGCCCAAAGCATGCCTCCCTCCGACCTGATTATCCTTGCTACGGCATCGTCTATTAGCGTATAGAAATACGTTATCCCCACATCCTCAAACTTACCCTTGTACTTCTCTTCGTATACCTGCTCGAATATCTCCCTAAAATTATTGTCGTAGGTCTTGGATATGGTATCCTTTACGGAGAACCATAGGTCCACTTTCTGGTCGAGAGCGTAAGCGAAGCAGGCGTCGGCAAAGCTGTTTATTGAACCGTCAAGATTGTGTATCCCCTGTATTATGCCCGGATTACGGAACTCATGTATCGTGTGCTTAACTTCCTCACCGTTCTCGGGCGTGAACACCATCTCTGCCCTCCCTGGACCACTAATCCGGTGCTCGACATTCTTATACACATCGCCGTAGGCATGCCTGCCCAATATTATTGGCTTTTTCCAGTTTCTTACCGCTGGTTTTATATTTCGCACCATTATAGGCTTTCTGAAAATAGTACCATCCAGTATGGCTCTTATTGTGCCATTTGGACTCTTCCACTGTTGCTTCAAGTTGTATTCCTCGACTCTTGCTGCGTTTGGTGTTATTGTGGCGCACTTAACACCCACGCCATACTTCTTTATCGCCTCTGCCGCATCTATGGTTATCTGGTCATCAGTCTCGTCCCTCTTTTCAAGAGCAAGGTCATAAAACTCGGTTTTGAGGTCAATAAAAGGAAGCAGAAGTTTCTCCTTCACCATGCTCCACATTACCCTTGTCATCTCGTCTCCGTCTATTTCCACTAAGGGAATCTTCATCTGGATTTTTTCTGTCATTTCTGTTCGTGTATAAAGTATAACTTCCCTCTATTTAAGACACTGATTTGCGCGGACTTATTTAAGTTTGACATTCCTGATTTTTATCATCTGTGTTAATCTGTGTCTTTTTAATCTCTTCTATTCTGCTCTCCGGTATTTCAATGCCTCTCTCTCACTTGGTAACATATACAGAACATCGTCCCACGGATGCCGGTATAATCTGGAGTGGTGACGCTTCTGGTCCAGGTAGTGCCCGATCATACCGATTGTCCGCCCTAATACGAATATCGCATTGAGTGTGCCCATGTTAATAATCTCGTCTATCTCATCTTCTGCATATATCCTCGTGGAGCGCAGGATATCAACGAACAGGATACCTATACACCCATCCACGTTCAATATGAGATTGTTCCGCTTAGCTGTTGTTATCTTCTCCACCTCAAGTGCAAAATCCAGCAGCTCATGCCGTGGCAGATTCGTGTAAGCCCATTCTTCGAGGAGTTTTACGCGCATGTCCGGGTTCTGTACGCTTTTTACCCTGTGCCCAATACCGGGTATATTTACGTTCTTGGCCTTCATCTCGTCCACAAACTGCCTTGGCGTTAGACCTCCTTTTAGGGCATTCTTGAAGTGCTTAGCAGCATCATCTATGGCACCGCCAAATCTCGGACCAATTGTCAATACTCCCGATGCCACGGCTGCCGTCAGGTCCTTGCCCGCCATCGTGGTTACAATGGCATTATGTGCCGCACTCACACAGGGACCGTGGTCTGCGGTTATCTTTAGTGCAAGTTCCAAGAACTCAGTGACATACATCGGCAAGCGCTTCTTGAACCACAACAATGAGATGACGTCACCTATGC
>QEXZ01000052.1 GCA_003160755.1 Methanomicrobiales archaeon | reverse complement strand
ACAAATGCGTGCCCGCCCTTCACTGCGTAGTATGTCCGCCCCTGAATAGTTGTAACAACGCTTGCTTGAATGTCGTCAAAGGTGAGGTGCTCTACCTTCGGTAAATAAGCGATAGAAGAGCAGAAGAACGGTATGCCAAGAATGGCATTTGTGGAGCCATCTATGGGGTCAAAAATAAGCGTGAATTTCGGCTCGTTACCGTCTCCCTTTGGAAATATGTGGTCACCCAATTCTTCTGATATTATCCTCGCACACAGGCCGCGGGAACTCAATGCTTTCTCCAGTGCTCTCTCCGCGAACATGTCTATCTTCCTCGTTACGTCCCTTGCCCTCGTCGCTATTACCTCTCCGTAGTCCGCGTTTTCCGAGATATAGGTTCTTATGGACTCCCTCAACTCAGACGAAATCTCCAACAGTTCGTTTATTTCCATTTTATCTTTGTACATAAAGTATAACTGCCTTCTATTTAAGACACGGATTTACGCGGATTTACGCGGATTTATTTACGTTGAACATTGATAATTTTTATCATCTGTGTTAATCTGCGTTAATCTGTGTCAACGATTTATTTCCTTGTAAAAGTGATAGCGATTTTATCCATTCACCTTTTGCCTCTCTTGTGGTGCCTACAACCAGTCTTGTCTCGTGTTTTGTGCGCTCTATTACTCCACGAGCCTCTATGATCTCTCCCTCTGATGCTTGGCCTGTGTACGTATGAGTAAAGCATAGAACCTTGCTTATCTCGGGATGTTCAATTTCATATATAGCAGGGCTATCAAAGGAGAAAGGGGCGTTTTTTACTTCTGCCGTTATCCTGGCATAACCCATTCTTTCTCCCTTTTCGTAATCTCGCCTATCTAATTTCCTTATTTCAGCCCAATCCCGGACGTATAAAAGGTCAAAATATGTGTCGTCTATTACACCTCTGTTTTTCTTCCTTTTTTCCTGCGCCACGAAATCATCATAACTCAACTCAGGATTCCTTTTATTGTAAATCTGCTTCCACACATCTTGTCCTATCTCGGTGAGAAGATTTCCCTCCTTTGTTGCATCCGCGACAATCTGTCTCGCAAGGTTGAAGTTCTTCTGCCCGTAAACGACAAAATCGAGGTCGGATTGTTGATTGTTAAGACCACATAAAAACGAGCCCGTGATGCCTATTCTGTCTTTTGGAATCGCCTTCCCAAGAAGTTCATAAATATTCCGTACGTCCCCTTCACGCTCGGCAATCCGTGGAAGTCTCTCCTCAGGTCGCAGGATTTCAGTTATGTCCTTTTTTGGCACCTCATGCACGTCTTTTACATATTCAGGCCGATGCGTTCTCAGGAATGCATAAGATTCGTGAAAATCCAGTTTCCTGTATCTCCCCTTCTCCGAGACGCGGTCGCCGCTTTCATCGGGAATATATCGCAGGATGCATTTTACATCTCCCTCTCCTGAGTCATAGCTGACCACCGAAAAAATCCATGCCTGCGATGTTGTCACAAAGTCCCGTATTCGTATCCTTGTTGTCATAAACAAACCTTTTCTTATGTGGGGTTCCACCCCACCACCCCGCAAGCCCGGTAAGGGCTTATAGAAAAGCTTTACCAAAAGAATTTATTATTTGTTTGATTGTGATTTTGGAGTGATGAAGTCTTTTAATGAAACTTAATCGAAAGTTTTAATTATATCTGTTTTTATATTTATCTTTTGTTCTTGAAGTTGACCTCTTTCTTAACGTCCAAACATGACCGAAAAAAAAGTAGGCATTGCCGATACCACGTTTGCAAGATATGATATGGGCGGGGCGGCAATAGATGAGCTAAGGAAAAACGCATCGCTGAAGATAGAGCGGTACACCGTCCCGGGTATGAAAGACTTACCAGTGGCATCGAAGAAGCTGATAGAGGAGAAAGGCTGCGACATCGTAATGGCATTTGCTATGCCCGGGCCAGAGGTTATAGACAAACAATGCGCACACGAAGCTTCACTCGGAATTATAGCTGCTCAGGTACTCACTTCCCGGCACATAATCGAGGTCTTTGTACACGAAGACGAAGTAGAGCATGATAAAGAACTGGCATTGCTCGCAGACCGCCGTGCGCGCGAACATGCACAAAACGTGCTGAAACTGCTTTTCAAACCGCAAGAGCTGGAACGTGAAGCAGGAATGGGTAAGCGAGAAGGGTTTGAAGATGCGGGTCCGCTAAGATAAGTTATGATATACTTGAGATATTTATTCAGATAACCACAAGATTACATAGATTTCCACGAGAGGAAGGATAATATTGCCCTATCTCAACACATTACTACTTACTTTACCACTTGTTAATCCCCTTTCTTGCCGTATATAAAGTGTAACTTCCTTCTATTTAAGACACTGATTTACACGGACTTACGCGGACTTTCTAAATTTAAGTTTGACATTGTTGATTTTTATCATCTGTGTCAATCTGCGTTAATCTGTGTCTATAATTTATTTTTTCTTGTGTTAATCTTGTGAAATCTCGTGGTTTTTTACATCTGCTATACAAATTATGATTGAGCAGATACAATCTCCTTTATCTTCTCCTCGCCTTCTTTCGGACCGCGCATGATTAACAAATCGCCTTTCTTTATCACCGCATCCCCTGCGGGATTATACACCCATTTGCCGCTCTTTCTACGAATTGCCAGTATGAACATTCCTGTTCGAGTTTCTATATTCAACTCCTTCAGCGTCTTCCTATATATGTCCTTATTTTTAGCATCCAGTTTCAATATTACCTCATCGGATTCTTTTATAGAAGCCGAGAAAACCGGGTGCAACTGAATATCGCGGAGCACCACGTCTGCAATCTCATACGCCGCATCTGATATCATTTCGGAAGAAATAGCAACGTGCAACAAACCTCTGAGTTCGTCAAAATTGCTTTTATCCGTTATTCCTCTCGCTGCCTCTATCACCGAAATCTCTAATTCATCCTTCATCCTGTCCATTGACTCTTCCAAATCGCCTACTTCCTCCGCTATTTCTTTGCTGTCAAACATGACCGCGGAATAAGAAAGACCAACCGTCAACTCCGATATGTTTTTCATATCTGCGATGAGGTCAGCTATTTCCTCTGTTATCCTTTTCCTTTTTATACCTTCCCCTCTTGCGACCTCCTTCTCTTTCTTCCCCTTATATTCCTCCCCCATTGCGATTTTGCAAAAAATCGGGATTCCTTCGGTAGGGCCAGAAGAGATAATCAAATCGCCTTCCTTTAACCGCTCGTTTTCATCAGGCGAATATATCCATTTAACCCCTCTTTTTATTGCCAGTACACTCATTCCCGTCTCAGTCTCGAGCTTTAATTCCTTCAGCGTCTTATCTCGTAACTCTGAGGGGGGCTTTATCCTCACGTTTATTACGGCCTCTTCAAAATCCTCACGGTCAAGATAATGACTTATATCTACCGATTCTGCTATTTTTGCGATGTCTCCCGCAGCATTGGATATCTTCTCCGCCGCAGATGCCATTTGCAGTATTGCAGTGAATTCAATCGCATCTTCGGGGTTCCTCGTGCCCAACATTATCGCTATTCTTAGTTTATACAACAGAGAATGCATCCGCTCCTCTAATTTAAATACCTCTTTCGCTATCTCGGGGTTGCTATACAGAACTGCCGAATAGGCGAGGTCTAACATCGAGCCCGAGATATCCTTCATCTCTACGAATATATCTTTTACATTAAAAGCTTCTGTTTCCGTCATATCCTCCCCTCTAACCTTCTCTTCGCACGCATATGAATTTGCCGTATATAAACTAAACTATAAAGTTTCTTTGATAAAGATAACTTTCTTTTTGAATTGTAATTTAAAGATGGACCCTTACCCGTAACGAAATGATATTATCCGGCTCGAGCGAGCGCATAACGAGAAAGAAACTTGAGGAACTGAGGAGAAGAATAAAAGAGAAGGGGGCGATACTTGTTGCTTTCTCTGGTGGTGTTGACAGCGGTCTTCTGTTGTCGGTTGCTTATGAAGCACAGGCTGAAAACGTCCTGGCGGTAACGATAGCCAGTGAACTGTTTCCGAAAAGGGAATTAGAATATGTAAAAGGGTTTTTAAACCATGCCGGCATCGCTTACAAGATAATATCGGCATATCCGCTGAGAAACGAAGATTTTGCCATGAATCCTTATAACAGATGCTATTATTGTAAAAAGTTCTTTTCGCGGATACTGAAGGCCGTTGCGGCTGAAGAGGGTATAACGACAATCGCGGAAGGCGTTACACTTTCTGATTTTGACGAATACCGTCCCGGCATTACCGCATCCGAAGAGGAGGGGATATGGCACCCTATGGCTGAAGTGGGCATAACGAAACCTGAGGTAAGGCAAATGGCGAAAGAGATAGGTTTACCTTTTTGGGATAAGCCCTCAAATTCATGTTTGGCGACGAGGATAGAATATGGTGAGCGGATAACGGTAGATAAACTTGAGATGATAGCGGCGGCAGAGAATCTCTTAATGGATAGCAACGGCTTCAGGCAAGTCAGGGTTAGATTGTATCGTGGAGCAATAGCGAGGATAGAGGTAGATAAGCACGAACTAAAACGATTTTTCGATACGGAGATGCGTGATAACATCGTTAATGGACTGAAAAAGCTCGGATTCAATTACGTCTCTATTGACCTCGAAGGGTACAGAAGTGGAAGCATGGGAAAAAAATAGCAACTAAAATATAAATTTATTTTATATATATGGCGTAAACCTTTTACCTTTTAATGGAGATAGGTGAGTGAGTGCATGAAAAGTACAAAAAAGCTCAAACCGATTGCAGCTATTGTTGGTGCAGGTCGGACTAAGTTTGGTGAACTCTGGTACAAGAATCCTGAAGAACTGCTGACCGAAGCAGGGATTAAAGCTATGGAATCGGTTGATTACGGCTTGAGGCGTAAAGACATCCAGGCATGCTATTTCGGCAGTTTTCTTTATCAAGTTACTAATAAGCTTGCGCTCCTGCCAGGGTACATGGCGCGGGAACTGGGTATGAACATTCCTATGAGCAATACGGAAGCAGCTTGCGGCTCCGGGGGCTCAGCACTCTACAACGCATGTCACGGTATCCGGGCAGGCGTGTACGATGTTGTTCTGGTGGGCGGATTTGAAAAGATGACAGACCGTTCGGAAAAAATCCTTGACGACCTGATGTTTGCAGGCGACTCACACGAGTTTGATGCAGGCTACACCTTTGCGGGTCTGTATGCCTCTATGATGGCAAGGTACATCCACGATTACGGTGATGCGGACGGCGGCGTCAAGTGCCGTGAAGCCCTTGCTTTCGTCACGTGTAAAAATCATCATCATGCCATTGGCAACAAGTATGCCCAGTTCAGAAGAGATTTCACGGTAGATGACGTGCTCAATTCGCCTTTAGTTGCGGACCCCATTCGCATGTTGCACTGTTCGCCGGTTTCAGACGGTGCGGTAGCGCTTGTGGTCGTCAGCCCCGAGGTGGCGAGGAAATACACAGACACGCCTATCTACGTGGTGGGTAGCCAGCAAGCCACGGATGATGTGTCCATCAGCAGCCGAGAGAGCCTCACGGGGATCAAAGCGACAAGACTGGCAACGGAGCAGGTTTTGAAAAGAACGAACATGACGATGCGAGATATTCAGATTGCTGAGGTTCACGACTGTTTCACGATAGAGGAAACCTTCTTTCTGGAAGATTCGGGATTCTGCAAGAAAGGAGAAGGCTGGAAGATTATTCACGACAGTTACGAATCATTTAAAGGGTCGAAATCGAAACACATCCCTTATGTGAATGGAGATAAAGAAATGGTGGTCAATCCTGGCGGTGGTTTGAAAGCCGACGGGCACCCAGTAGGCGCTACGGGTGTCAGACAGGTCTACGAATGTTTCAAACAACTGAGAACAGAAGCGGGCGAAAATCAAGTAGATAAGGAAGGGCTTAATGTGGCTTTATCACATAACATAGGCGGCACGGGAGGAATCGCCACGGTTCATATTTTGATGAAGGAGTAATAATTACAAATGAGCGAGCCAATAACAAGGAGGAGAATACTCATTGATTATAGAATCCGAGCAGCGAAATGCCTCGGCTGTGGTCGAGTTTACTTCCCGCCAAAGTCATTCTGCAATATAGAAGGAAGGAAAAGCAGGATGCGTGAGGTAGATCACTTCTACGAGCAGGGAACGCTCTTATCGGGTAACGTCATCCGGGGACCCACAAAAAAGTTCGCGTATCTAAAATCATTCCTATCCGGGATAATTCATTTTCAAAACGATAACCTGAAAGTCCCGGGCAGAATAACTGATTATGTCCCTCCGCCGGAAGAGATTGACGTCACAGAATTCATTGGCAAAGCGGTGGTGCCGAGATTCAGAAAAATCTACACGGATGGAGCAAGTGGTCTCATTTACTACTCAAGCTTGAACTTCTCTTTTGAAGACGATTACTACCCCTTTCAGGAATACAAGCCAGTCAAGTCAGCATCATCATCTTCTCCCTCTTCAAAAAGAGGAGACAAAGGCAAACCCGGAATCGTTGGATATGGCGTTTACCTTCCTAAGTTCAGGATAAAGAACGCACCACCGGGAGCACTCGGTGTATTAGAAAGGACTTTACCCTTTGCTGATGAGGACACTACTACTTTTGCCGTGGAGGCAGGCAAGAGAGCGCTCATCCACAGTGCTATTGACGGTGCGAGGGTGAAGAAGTGTTTTATCGGCTCTGAATCAGCACCTTATGCGGTCAATCCGTCTATGTCCACCGTTTCTCAGGTGCTCGAGTTAGGCGAGAAATACGAGGGCGGGTTCTTCTCTGGTGGTGTTGACGCACAGTTTGCCTGTAAGGCAGCGACGGATTTGTTCATAGATGCTGCTGCTTTAGTTGCATATCCTACGTTCGGCGGCGAATACGTCATGGTCATAGGAGCCGACAACTCGCAAGCTGCGGCTGGCGACCCGCTGGACTACACTGTCGGCGCAGGTGGCACCGCCTTCATCTTCGGTAACCGGAAGGAGGAAGTCATCGCAACCTTAGACTGCTATGTTCCTTACACCTCCGACACACCCGATTTCTATCGGCGTGATGGAGAGAAATACCCGCAACACGGTGGCAGATTTACAGGAATCCCCGCCTACTACAAACATGTAGGGACAGCTATGCGAGCTGCGTTGAAGCTATGTGGTCTTGCCCCGGGGGACATTCAATATGTTGCCAACCACGCACCAAATGCTAAGTTCCCGTATCAGGTAGCTAAAGAGGAAGGTTTTAGTAGAGAACAGATTGAACCCGGCTTGGTGGTAAAATACATAGGCAATTTATATTCGGGTTCGTGTCCCACTGCTTTAGCCGCTGTTCTGGATATAGCCAAACCGGGTGATAAGATTCTTATGACGAGTTACGGTTCCGGGGCGGGAAGCGATGCTTATCTCTTTACCGTTACCGACGAAATAGAACGCAGGAGAGAAAAGTTAATCCCCGTGAAGGAGCAGATTGAAAACCCGCACCGGCAATACGTTGACTACAGCACGTACCGAAGATGGAAAGAAAGTAGTTGAGATTTGAGATAATGGGTGCAAAAGGGAAAGGGTATGGAAAAGCAAGTGGTGCCGGGACCGTAATAAATGCAATAGCGACTTATAAAGGCTCTGCTTTTGGCATTAACCTATGGACGTATGCGGAAGTGGAGTTAGGAGACGATTTCAAAGGTATAGAGGGAGAGATAGAGGTGGAAGGAGAGGAGAGTGCTGATGCTGATGATGATACAAGATTGATAGAGAAGTGCTTGGAGTTAGTGCTCAGGAAGTTCGATTTGCCCTTGCGTGGCTATGTACGCACGAAAAGCGAGATACCGATTGGAAGTGGATTGAAGAGCAGCAGTGCAGCGGCAAATGCCTCCGTGGTTGCTACGCTGGATGCGATAGGGGAAAAAGCGAAAGAGGAAATAGGTGCGCTGGATGCGATGAGGATAGGAGTAGATGCTGCTCTGGACGTTGGCGTGACAATAACAGGAGCTTTTGACGATGCCTGCGCTTCTCTGCTCGGTGGATTTGTAATCACGGACAACAAAAGCAGGGAATTGATAAAGCGGACAGAGAAGGATTCTGAAGTTCTCATTCTTGTCCCGCGTGAAAAAGCGTTTACCGCAGATACCGATGTGAAACAGTCGAGATTAATAGCACCCTGGGTGAATATCGCGTACGAATTAGCGTTAGAGGAGCGGTTTGAAGAGGCGATGACATTAAATGGTTTTTTGTATTGTGCGGCGTTGAATTTTGACCCTGAGCCGATGGTAAAGGCACTGGAGTGTGGGGTGCAAGGAGTGAGCTTATCAGGGACGGGACCTTCTTTTGTTGCTCTGGTGGATGAGGAAAAGGGAGAGAAATTAGGTGAGGTGTGGAGTGGATTGGGGGTTGAAGGGAAGATAATAAGGTCAAGGGTAAACAACAAACAAAACTTTTCTTAGGATGAAAGAAAAGAGTTTATATGTAAACAGCAGCGATAATCTTAAGCAAAATTAGCTTCTGAGGCGATAGCAATGGTGGATAAAGAGGGACTGCCGGAAGAGGGGAAAATATGGTATAACGGAGTGTTTGTGGACTGGAAGGAAGCGAAAGTGCACGTTCTCGCGCATGGTTTGCATTACGGGTCCGGCGTTTTCGAGGGGATAAGATGCTATGCCACAGATAAAGGTTCGTTTATTTTCCGGCTGAATGAACACGTGGACAGGATGTATCGGTCAGCGGAGTTGTATAAGCTGGAAATACCGTACCCCAAAGCCGAGTTTAAAACTGCGATAAAAGAAACGGTTCGTATAAATGGGCTTGATGCGTGTTACATAAGACCAATCGCTTTCTATGGCTACCATCACCTGGGTGTGAACCCGGAAGGCTGTCCTGTGGATTGTGCAATCGCAGCATGGCGATGGGGCACGTATCTCGGCGAGGAGGCGTTGGAGAACGGTATAAGATGCACTTTTTCTTCATGGCGTAGAATAGACCCTACTACACTGCCCGTTACGGCAAAAGCCACGGGACATTACCTTAATTCGCTGTTAGCCGTGCTGGACGCAAAAGAAAGAGGATTTGACGAGGCGATATTGCTCGATACTAATGGACACGTGGCAGAGGGTCCTGGTGAGAACATATTCGCAGTTAAAAATGCAACTCTGTACACACCTGCGGCGGAATCATCTATTTTGCCCGGTATTACCCGTGATTCGGTAATTGAACTTGCACAGGATATTGGTTACGAAGTGATAGAGCAGCCCATAACGAAGGAAGAACTGTTGACTGCGGATGAAGCCTTTTTTACCGGTACTGCCGCAGAAGTATCGCCAATACGTGAGATAGACAATGCAACGATAGGGGAAGGTAAACGAGGCGAAGTAACAGGCGTAATCCAAAAAAAGTTCTTTGACGTGGTGAATGCAAAAGAGGCGGGGTATATGGGGTGGCTGGAGCCGGTGCGTGTATGATATGAGCAGGAGTAAAGAACTATAGCCATTCCGAAAATTATAACCACAAGATTACACAGATTTTCACGAGATTATTTATAAACTTTTTTTTTGTTTTTTTCTTTTAGCACACTTTTTCTTTTTTTTTTTTAAAAAAAGAAAAAGTGTTGTGTTAATCCTGTGGAATCTCGTGGTTTATTAATTGCAATTTGTTACTGGAAGGACTATAAAACTCTTTTAGAACCGCAATAATCGCTATCTCAGTGGAAGAAAAAAGAGAATAACTGCAATAGCCATCAACACAATCGCTAAAATCATCACGAGCTTTAATGCGGTGACGTCAGTGCCAAATATAATTGGTATTGGACCGATCATAATGACGCCTGCGCCTCGCACACCCGTTTCTGGCTTTTCCACGCCATCCCCAAAACCCGTTTTCCAGGTCTGGTAAACCATGCTAAGCATCCCAGCGAGGATGACCAGAATTCCTATGAACACGAGCAAGAAACCCAATGTTATTATTTTCATTATAATTTTA
>QEXZ01000051.1 GCA_003160755.1 Methanomicrobiales archaeon | reverse complement strand
GCAGGCACGCGCATAGCCATTAAAGTGGATGAGCATGCTTGGATTTTTTGACCGTTGAGAATAGTGCGCAGTTTACGAATAACACCGCCAGAGGAAAGCCGTTGGCTGCGTGATAATACCTCCTCTTCCGAGATTCCCAGCTTCTCGCCTATTTCAGCCCAGGGGCTTTTAGCCACTGGAAACGCATCTTGCAAGTGTTGCAAGAGTTCCTTGTCCCGATTATCCAGCGTACAATGCTCTTTTGCATCCATTTTTCATCACAAACCTTTTCTTTAAAAGAAAAGCTTTACCAAAAGAACTTTTCTTCTTTTTTGTTTTGAATTTAGATATGTATATTTGTTTAGAATTAAACCCTTTCAGGGTTTGCGGGGATGTGGGCAGAGCCCACGATGCTTAGGATTTAGGATTTTTTTCTCCTCCTGGAATGTATGGGCACCACGGCTCCTCAGCTAAAAAGTCGCCTTTTAATTCCCCGGGCTCCTGCAGACCACCGCAGACGTCCACGAAACTCGTTAAGCCGTATGCTCGTGCACGACACCCGCCACAAATGTCCCGGTATTCACAGGCTCCGCATTTACCTTTTAAGCGGTCGAAGTCACGCATAGCATTTAATATGGGGGACCCGAACCATATCTCTCCGAACGGCGTTTCTCGAATGTCGCCTACTTTTACGGGCAGATAAGGGCAAGGAGTTACTTCACCTGTGGGGTAAATGCGGCAATAGGCGAGCCCCGCAATACATCCGCGTGTCCACTGGTCCAGATTCAAGCCCTTTTGCGATGCGATCCGCATAAATTGAGGTGCGCAAACAGGTCTAACGGCAAGGTTATATTTTGCGCTTGCTACTTTTTCAAGCACGCCATCTATCATTTGCTCATACATCTCTGGCGATATGTCTTCTATCTCTTTCCCTCTGCCCGTAGGCACGAGAAAGAAGAGGTGAAACATACTTGCACTATGTTTTTCCGCTAATGCCATTATGTCGTCAATTTCATCATAGTTCTGCTGCGTCACGGTGGTGTTTACCTGAACGCCTATCCCATTTTCGATACACGCGTCAATCCCGTCTAATGCTCGTTCCCATGCACCCT
The DNA here is from genome assembly GCA_003160755.1 of Methanomicrobiales archaeon. Taxonomy (GTDB): domain Archaea; phylum Halobacteriota; class Syntropharchaeia; order Alkanophagales; family Methanospirareceae; genus QEXZ01. The sequence goes on along the minus strand of QEXZ01000051.1, from coordinate 9,124 downwards.
TCACGCCACGAAAAGCGTCATGACGGTCGGGAACCGATGAATCGATACTGACGGCAACTGCTTTTACACCGCTGGATTTTAGTTCCTTCGCAACGGAATCGGTTATCAGCGTGCCATTGGTGCCCATCGCCACGATTAAACCCTTCTCAGTTGCGTACCGAGCGAGTTCAAAAACGTCATCACGGAGCAGTGGTTCTCCACCACTTAGTATCAAAATAGGTTTGCTTACTTCTACTATCTGGTCTATGAGCGCCTTCCCCTCCTCCGTACTTAACTCGCTTTTTCCTGCTCGTTCATCCGCATCTATGTAACAGTGCGGACACCGCAAATTACAGGCGAAGGTCATGTTCCAGGAGATAAGCCGAGGTATAAAGTTTTTTCGTTCACTAAATGAATGTGAATGCGGATGTGGATGCGGATGTTCTTGATTCTCGTTTTCAGACATTGTGAACTATTTGTACTGTAATAGGATTTCAACTTCATGATTATATAAAGTTGTCGTTTTTTTTTGTTGAAACCACGAGTAAAAATAAGCGGGTTATATATAGTTATAGGAGCGATTACAAAAAGGAAAGGTATAAATCCACTGTCGGGTGATGTAGATGGGAATGGTAATAGGAATGGAAGTAGAAATGGGAGAACTATTCATAATCCTCGCTGGCATCTTGCTGGTTTTTGACTTTGTCCTGCTGTCAAAAGCAACGGCAAAGGACAAGAAGAAACTCGAATACGCATTTTACACTTCTGCCATCGCTTGTGCGTTGGTCGTGGCTTCATACCTCTCGCTTACATGGGCTTTTGTATCCGATAATTTCGCCTTAAGCGAGGTTTATACCTATAGTTCATCGGGTTTAGCTATCTGGTATAAACTCGGCGACCCGTGGATAGGAGCCAGCGGGTCAATGCTTTTTCTTACTTTTCTCTTTACCCTCATCTATTTCATCTATCGGTTTAAAGAGCCCGAACCCGAATCAGAACACGAGGCTGAAAGAGGAAGCACGTTTCGTATAACGCTATACAAAATAACAGACGCTTTTCTCATCTTCTTTATCCTCTTGGTCTTGCTGCACAGCCCGTTTGAACATTTCCCTATGTCTATGCAGACAGTGCTAACAGAGGGGGCAGGACTTAATCCATTGTTACAGACGTTCTGGGTGCTTATCCACCCGCCGATTGTTTTCTTAGGGTACGCATTTGTCTTTTTCGCATTTGCGCTCACGCTAACAGGCATGATAACAGGTGGGTTGGAAGAGCGTGAAAGAAGAACGTTAAAGCGTTCTCTTTATGCAGCATGGTTGTTTTTAGCACTTGGAATAGCTCTTGGTGGTTGGTGGTCGTATGAAGTGCTGGGCTGGGGCGGGTACTGGTCATGGGACCCGGTAGAAACGGCTTCTTTACTGCCCTGGCTTGCTCTTACTGCGTATTTCCATTTATCGCCTAAGAGCAGCAGAGACGAGAACATGACAGGGGAATTTACGCTCCTGCTTACTTTTTTAGCTATTATATTCAGCACTGCACTGACTCGAGGTGGGCTGTTAGAGTCAGTTCATGCTTTTGGCCGCTCACCTGTCGGGCCAGCGCTGATGTTATTTGCAGTGGGCATCCTTTTTTTCTTTTTCTATTTATGCCGAAAAGCGAAAAAACCTATTTATACCTTTGACGTTGATAGTTCTTCCCTCTCATCCGTCTCCCTCGTCATCGCATACTGGTCACTGATATTCCTCATGATAATATGCTTTCTTGGAGATGCAACGCCAATAATAGGCGGTTTATTCAGCGAGAACCCAATGACCACGAGTCCCGAATTTTATAACAAATGGTGTTTCCCCTTTACACTCGCTTTTGTAGCTGCTTTAGCGGGCTGCAACGCCAGCGCATACATGGGTGCGAAGAAATATTTTGGGCTAATCCTTGCAGTGTTGGGCGTTGGAGTCGCTTTAGCGTGGCTCGGGCAGCCAACGCCAAATCCACTTGCTAATTTCGGGCTTCCTCTTATACTCGTGGCGGGGTTCACCATCGCATACAATTTCGTTCGTGTTCTAAGACGAAGCGCAAAAAAGAGTTCCACACGCTTGTGGGGCAAAACCATCGTGCATTTTGCAATCATCCTCATTTTAATCGGCGTTTTTGTGAGTTCCGCTGCGGAAACAGAGAGCGGGTTCATATTAGCAAAGCCGAACTCCATGATTGAGGCTCTGGGAATGGAAATCGAATTAAATGATTTTACTATATCTACCAGTGCTGGAAGCGTTTACTCGGCACAACATCGCTTCATGCTTCCAGAATACTCGGCACTAAAAATGGACGTAACTTCGATTAAAGACGCCGGGGACGTTCACCAGGGGGCTATGTGGATAAACTATTATTCAAATCATGGCGCTGTGTCGGAGCCTTTAATCATTTCAACGCTCACGGGCGACATATACGTTTATATGCAATCTACAAAATCCTCTTCGGATTCGCTGCTTTACGCGCTTATGGGGCAGAAAGTTCAGCCTGAAAATTTTATCGTCAGCGTAAAAAGAATTCCATTAATTGGACTTGTCTGGACAGGGATATTATTACTGGGACTTGGAATGGCGGTGTTATTAGTGGGGGAGTTTGTGAACACAGGGGACAAAAAGCGACTTAAAGGACAAAAATAAATTGTTGACACAGATTAACACAAACCTTTCTTTCAAAAAGAAAGCTTTACCAAAGAAATCTGTTTTTCTTTTAGCACAGGTTTTCTTTTTTTGAAAAAGAAAAAGTGTTGCGTAAATCCGTGTAAATCTGTGTCTCAAATAGGGGAAATTATACGGCATATACAATAAAAAAAAAACGAGAGGGGGAAAAAGCCATCGAAGTCGGAAAAATTCCGACTTTCACCTTTTGCCTCTTCCTCAACTCTTATCCTGCCCAATCCTACTTCGATATTGGATGGCAAATCGTGCAGGTCTCTGGTCTAACCGTTAGTTCATGGTCATCATGGCAGATTATGCACTCATAACCACTATACTCCGGGAATTGCTCACCCATCCACGAGATATGCTCCTCGTGTCCTGCTGGATACTGCAAGTGGCATTCCATGCAAAATTCGCTTTTTGGTGCTTCGGGAATTTCATCTTCGATTTCTGAAGCTTCTATCCCCTTAATGTGCTCAATGCCATGCCCTATGGGTGCTCCTTCAGGCCTATGGCATTCGTGGCAATCCATCACACCAGCAGTTCCATGGGCTGAAACCTCCAGGGAGTCATAGAAGGGCTGCATCTCATGACACATCTTACTACAGCTCTCCGGCTGGTGCATAAATTCTGCCATCTCTACTACGGCAACCGCAAGCACTAACACTACCACAACCAGACCAACGACAACAACCATCTTCTTTGTGATATTCATCTCTTTCTCTCTCCCATTTCGATGTCAAATCTTATTGATTAGGCATATATAAAGCTTTCGATTTTTTTTTTGCGAATGTTTTTTGCTCAACCAGACGTATTCTAAAATGTCATAAAGGAAAAATGTTATGGAAACGATACTGAAGCGATTTGCAAGTGGGGAAATAGGCATAGAAGAGGCGTGCAAGGAACTAAAACAGGAAAGTATCAGGAGATTAAAAGATTTTGCAAGAATAGACGTAAACCGGCAGTACAGGACGGGCATACCCGAGATTATCTTTGCAGAAGGTAAGAACAGCGCTGAAGTGGCGGATATAGCAATTGCACTTGCAACTGCCAAAGGTTTTGCATTGATAAGCAGGGCAAGAGGAACGGATGCCGGAGCGATAAAAAAGCGGCTGGAAGAACAAGAACAAGACGGAGCGTTTGAAATTGATTATAACGAAGTTGCGAAAACGATACGGATGCAGAAGAGGGGGTATCTGGGACCCGGTAGAAACAGCTTCTTTATTGCCCTGGCTTGCTCTTACTGCGTATTTCCATTTATCGCCTAAGAGCAGCAGAGACGAGAACATGACAGGGGAATTTACGCTCCTGCTTACTTTTTTAGCTATTATCTTCAGCACTGCACTGACTCGAGGCGGGCTGTTAGAGTCAGTTCATGCTTTTGGCCGCTCACCTGTCGGGCCAGCGCGGATGTTATTTGCAGCCGCCATCCTTTTTTTCTTTTTCTATCTATGCAGAAAAGCGAAAAAACCTCTTTATACCTTTGACGTTGATAGTTCTTCCCTCTCCTCCGTCTCTCTCGTCATCGCATACTGGTCACTGATATTTCTCATGATAATATGCTTTCTTGGAGATGCAACGCCAATAATAGGCGGTTTATTCAGCGAGAACCCAATGACCACGAGTCCCGAATTTTATAACAAATGGTGTTTCCCCTTTACACTCGCTTTTGTAGCTGCTTTAGCGGGCTGCAACGCCAGCGCATACATGGGTGTGAAGAAATATATAGGGTTGATTTTTGCAGTGTTGGGCGTTGGAGTCGTTTTAGCGTGGCTCGGGCAGCCAACGCCAAATCCACTTGCTAATTTCGGGCTTCCTCTTATACTTGTGGCGGGTTTTACCATCGCATACAATTTCGTTCGTGTTCTACGACGAAGTGCAAAAAAGAGTTCCACACGCTTATGGGGCAAAACCATCGTGCATTTTGCAATTATCCTCATTGTAATCGGCGTTTTTGTAAGTTCCACTGCGGAAACAGAGAGCGGGTTCATCTTCGCAAAGCCGAACTCCACGATTGAGGCTCTGGGAATGGAAATCGAATTGAACGATTTTATCCTATCTACCAGTACAGGAAGTGTTTACTCTGCACAGCATCACTTCATGCTTCCTGAATACTCGGCGCTAAAAATGGACGTTTCGATTAAAGACGCCGGGGACGTTCATCCGGGAGCTATGCGGGTAAATTATTATTCAAATCATGGCGCTGTGTCGGAGCCTTTAATCATTTCAACGCTCACGGGCGACATATACGTTTATATGCAATCTACAAAATCCTCTTCGGATTCGCTGCTTTACGCGCTTATGGGGCAGAAAGTTCAACCTGAAGATTTTATCGTCAGCGTAAAAAGAATTCCATTAATTGGACTTGTCTGGACAGGGATATTATTACTGGGGCTTGGAATGGCGGTGTTATTAGTGGGGGAGTTTGCGAACACAGGCGACAAAAAGCGACCTAAAAGGTAATATGTAAAAAAATGTGGAAATAAGGTTATCGAGATTAGAAAAATCCCAATCTTTCGACTTCCCCCATTCCCCTTTCTTTTTTTTCTCCGGTAATTTTACTTCTCCTGCTCAACCCTCTATTGGATGGCAAATCGTACAGGTTTCCGCCTTAACTTTCATTTCATGGTCGTCATGACAGATTACACACTCATGGCCGCTGGTGTACTCAGGATTGTACTCCGGATATTTCTCACTCATCCACGCAATATGTTCCTCATGTCCTGCGGGGTACTGCTTGTGGCATTCCATGCAATATTCGTTTTTTGGAGTTGCAGGGGGTTCACTTTCGATTTCTGAAGCTTCTACACCTTTGATATGCTGCATACCCTCTTCCATAATAATAAGGATTTCCGCCTTGTGTGGTACATGACATGTGTGGCAATCCTCTATTACTCCTTCCCCATGTGCTGTATCCTTCCAGGAGTCATAAAAGGGTTGCATCTCATGGCACATAGTACAGCTCTCGGCTTTGTGCATCTGAGAGGACATAACAACTCCAGCAACCGCAAGCAAAACCACTACCACAGCCAGACCAACGACAACCATCTTCTTTGTGATATTCATCTCTTTCTCTCTCCCATTTCAATGTCAAATCTTATTGATTAGGTATATATAAAGCTTTCGATTTTTTTTTTTGCGAATGTTTTTTTGCTCAACCAGACGTATTCTAAAATGTCATAAAGGAAAAATGTTATGGAAACGATACTGAAGCGATTTGCAAGTGGTGAAATAGGCATAGAAGAGGCGTGCAAGGAACTAAAACAGGAAAGTGTCAGGAGATTAAAAGATTTTGCAAGAATAGACGTAAACCGGCAGTACAGGACGGGCATACCCGAGATAATCTTTGCAGAAGGTAAGAACAGCGCTGAAGTGGCGGATATAGCAATTGCACTTGCAACTGCCAAAGGTTTTGCATTGATAAGCAGGGCAAGAGGAACGGATGTAGGGGCGATAAAAAAGCGGCTGGAAGAACAAGGCGAAGCGTTTGAAATTGATTATAACGAAGTTGCGAAAACGATACGGGTGCAGAAGAGTGGGTATGAGTTTGAAAAGACGGGCAAAATAGGGCTAATCGCTGCGGGAACTGCCGATTTACCGGTTGCCGAGGAAGCGAGAGTGGTTGCTGAGGCGTGTGGATGCGAGGTGATAAAGGCGTATGACGTGGGCATTGCGGGCTTACACCGGCTGGTAGAACCTCTGGAGGAAATAGTAAACGCCAATGTTGCGGCGATAATCGTGGTTGCCGGTATGGAAGGGGCATTGCCCTCTGTAGTAGCAAGTTTAGTGAACGTTCCCGTGATAGGCGTTCCTACCTCAGTGGGCTATGGACTGGGCGGGAAAGGAGTAGCAGCGCTTCTTTCTATGCTCCAGAGCTGCTCACCCGGATTAGCAGTGGTGAATATAGACAACGGCGTTGGAGCTGGGACTTTCGCTGCAAAATGCGCGTACAGAAAAAAATAGGAAGGTTGCAATTAATAAACCACGAGATTTCATAAAAAACAGAAAATAAATTACAGACACAGATTAACGCAGATGATAAGAATCAACACGATTAAACTAAAATAAATCTGCGCAAATCCGTGTAAATCTGTGTCTTAAATAGAAAAAAGCCATACTTTATATACAATAAATAATCTTGTGTAAATCTGTGTAATCTTGTGGTTATTTTTCGTGGTTATTTTTCGGAATGCCTATATTTTCTCGTCACGCATCAACCGCCTTACTTCTTCCATATCGCTGGTTTGACCAAGCACCCACATTAACTTTACCAGCGCGGTTTCTGGTAACATATCCCCGCCCTCTATTATTCCCGCACGAAGTAAATCACGACCGGTATCGTAAACTCTATCGCAGATTGTCCCGTATAAGCATTGAGAAGTCATCACGACGGGTATACCCTGTTTTATTGCTCTTGCCACGCCGGGAATCCATTCTGCAGATACATGCCCTAATCCAGTTCCCTCTAAAACAATGCCCTTGTATCCCTGCTGCGCTATGAAGAAATCGAGTATCGCGGGGTCAGCACCGGGATAGAACTTTATAAGGCAGCATTTATCCTCGAGCTTGTCGCTCAGCTCTAATTCGTTCTCACCTCGCTTCGTATACGCAGAGAAGAACTCAAACCGTATTTTATTTATGTCGGTTGTATCATAAATCACCTTTCCTATTGGCGTATCGTTTATTGATTGAAAAGCGTCGCGTGCCGAAGTATGCATCTTCCTCACCTTCGTGCCCCGGTGAATGAGACAGAAATTGTCGGAGGTGCTGCCGTGCATTACTACCACTACTTCCGCAAGGTCGCTGCATGCAACTTTCGCGGCACATATCGTGTTCATTGCGGCATCGCTGGATGGGCGGTCTGAACTACGTTGCGACCCGACAAGAACAACCGGCACGGGCGTTTGCACCATAAAAGATAGCGCTGCGGCAGTATAACCCATTGTATCCGTGCCGTGCGTAACGATTATACCTTCTGCACCGTTTTTTATCTCGGTATAGACCTCCGCGGCGAGTTTACGCCAGTATTCAGCACGCATATTCTCGCTGAGTATGCTGTAAATCACTTTTCCTTTGATGTTCGCTATTTGCCCTAATTCCGGGATTGCCTCAAGTATGTCTTCGGTAGAGAACTGAGGAGAAACCGCACCGGTTCGATAATCCACTTTAGAGGCAATTGTGCCGCCGGTGGAGAGGATAGACAGGGAGGGTAAACCATCTTTTACTTCCCTTTTTCGCGTCTCTTCCTCTTCCCCTGCTCCTTCTTTTAGTTCTTTTTCTGTTTTTAGCCTTCCTCCCTTCTCTATAACTTCTATTTCCGTATTTTCCTGTCGTATACCAATATTGTAACCGCTATCGAGTTTTATAACCACGTTTCTTGAGGCTGTCGGCATAGCCACGCCTTCATAAACGACAACACCGCTATCGCTCTTCTTCTTTATCCTTATGCGGTCGCCTTCAACAAAACTGTTCCTTTGCATCAACAAAATATCTCTGATGAAAAGATAAAAATAATCCCTATTCCATCCCCTTTAATATCTCTCCAATTTTTGTTTCGTAATCTAATATATATCCCGATGCCTCGCGAGCTAAACGTAATTTCGTATCATGCGAAATTTCGCCTTCTTTTTCGAGTTCCTTGATTATCGCATCGTATCTCGCAGGATTCACGATAACCGTAACGTTTTCAAAATTCTTTATCCCTGAGCGAAGCAATGCAACACCACCGATGTCCATGCCATTAAGCTCGTTTTTGGTTGCCAAACCCAAACCCAACTCTAAATCCAGAGGTATGAGGTTTACAGCAACGATTCCTATCTCCGCAGTTGCAATTCCCGCATGAATGCGTGGATGCAGGGTCTTTATTTTACCGCCGAGCAGCTCTTGAACTCCTGTAAACGCAGATACTTTTGTCACGGGTATTCCGCTTTCCAAAATCGGTCTTGCGGTGCCTTCAGTTGCAATTATCTCTACTCCAAGTTCATTCAGTGCTCGTGCGAATTCTATCACGTTATTCTTGTTGAATACGCTTATTAAGGCTTTCATCTTACGAATTTTACTTTATCTTCATCAAAATCAAACCATATGTCCTTTTATCCCTTCGATATATTTATTCCAGCATTCTCCATCAATCACACTTCCCACTTTTAGTGCTTCATTTTCAACGAACGAGCACCTCAACGAGACAACTTCACCCCTTTTATCAATTAACTTCTCTTTTTTCATCTCAGCCAGACAAATCAAAACTCTATCCTTTATCTCTTTTTTCTTTTGCATCAACATATCCATTCTTCTTAGATTATCCTCTTCATCAGGTGACAAGGTTGCTATTTTTTTAATGTTATATGCGACTTCTACGCGCCCCTCTTTATATAAGTAACCTATTGCTTCTTTCAATTTTGCACTTCCATCTATAATAGGTCCCCAATCGGTATAATCACGAACGGTTAGTAATCTTCTAC
>QEXZ01000050.1 GCA_003160755.1 Methanomicrobiales archaeon | reverse complement strand
GCATCAATAATATTCTTCTTCGGAACCCGCTTTTCCATCCCCGGAAACTGTTTATATAGCGCAGCAGGCTCAATACGAGTTGATATATAAACGCCTTTCGCATCTCCCAGGCATAATTGTTCAAGAAGCGTCACCGCATACGTGGTCTTTCCAGTGCCGGGAGCTCCTTTAAGCAAAATGGTATAGCCTTCCATTGACTTAAGTGCGCTTTCCACTTCGTGCATAGTTAAGTTAAAATGCCCATGTATTTTAAATAAGCCTGCCCATTATAAAATGTGTTGTGGTAATTTATTTTTTTAAAAAATGAGTTTAAAAATATATATAAAAAGAGATAAGCGGGGGTTGAAAATTGGCAAATCCCGCTTCATCTCAAAACCTTCTTGAAACAGCCCTCTCTGACCTTTTCTCTATTATCTCCTCTATACCTCTCTTTTCTTTTACACTTCGCACGGTATTGATGAAATTAAATAGCGTCTCAGTATAGGGGCTGTCCTCATTAATCCTTATTACACGTGATTTCCCAATGTCCAGTTCAGTTAGTATGCCCGCGGCTACGAGGTCAGAAATAGCTTTCCTGACGGTAACGTGGCTTTTATCGAGTGTGTATGCGAGTTTAGTGATATTGGTGACGTACCTCGGGTTATTGTAGAACAGGAGTATTAGCTCAAGATGAGTACTATTTCCAAATGTCTTCTCCAATATTTCCATATATTGAACATTTTACTTTGTATTATATATAAAAATAATTTTTATTTTTAATTTTTGTTATCTGCGTCAATCAGTGTTAATCTGCGTCTATCTAATTGGTAACTCAGTGTCTAAAATCAGCCGGTTCATGACCTTGCTCACTCTGTTCTCTGCTCTATTATCGCCCCTATACTCTTGTTCTCATTTATACTGCGCATGGAATTAATGAAATTGAAAAGCGCCTCGGTATATGGGCTGTTCTCATTTATCTTTATCACCTTCGACATCCCTATATTCAATTCGCTTAATATCTCTGCCTCTATGAGGTCAGAAACGACTTTTCTAACGGTAACGTGGCTCTTATCCAGCATCTTTGCAAGTCCAGTGATGTTATTGAAGTAGCCACCGTTGTTATAGAATAGGAGTATTACCCTGATGTATGTATTATTTCCAAACATCTTCTCCAATGTTTTCATCGCTTCCACTTTTATTTTACACACCATATATACTTTTTGTAATCTTTAAAAAATTGTTCAATACTCTTAAATATATTTTAAGATATTTAATAAAAAAAATTGATGCTATCTTAACTTTTAAATACCCCCCTCTTTTATCTTTTTGTCAGGAGGTATTAAAAAAAATGAAACAAAAAAGAAAATCGTTTAGGAAAGACAAAAGGGGGTTCACTGGTCTGGAAGCCGCAATCGTGCTGACCGCGTTCATTGTCGTCGCTGCCGTGTTTGCTTACGTAGTGCTGAACGCGGGGTTCTTCACCACAGAAAAAGCCAAGCAAGTCGTGCATACGGGTGTTGGGATGGCAACTTCTTCATGTACACTTAGCGGTGACGTAATCGGAAAAGGTAACGCGAGTGGTGCTGAAACAGTAGACTATATAATTGCAACGATTCAGCTTACCGCAGGGCACAATCCAATTCGTATATCAGATAATAGTAGTGAGAATCAAACTGATCAGTGGTTTGTAGTCTCATACAGAGATGAACTGGTTTATACCAACAGTACAGAGTGGACGAGATCGTGGGTCGGAGACAGTGACGAAGATAATGTATTGGAATACGGAGAGAAGGCAGAGATAACTATCACCGTTCCAACCAGCTCAATGCTGAATAATGCTACTGAGTCAACAAACGCAGAATTTACGATGGAATTTAAACCCGCAGAGGGCGCAGTAATGACATTTACTAAGGAGACACCACCAACCATTGATGCGGTTATGGTAATGTACTAACGCCCAAACCGAAGCCAGTGCCAGAAAACGACCAGTCAAGAACTTGCAGAAAGACCAAAGTAAGGGGTTTGAGGGGTTTTTATTTTTTTATCCTCCCTTCCCCCTTTTTTATTTTTTTCTTCTTAAAAGAAAGTTTTACCAAAGGAAATAGAAAAAAAAGGAGGCTAAGAAAAATGGAACTAAATGAGCGAATAAACGTACTGGAAGGCGAAGTAAAACTGGTGAAAAGCGAGATAAAAAAGGTTCTCGTTGACTTACGTGAGACCATGAATAACCTCGAAAACCCTTTCGTTAATATCGAGCAGTTGAAGAAATCCACCCCTGAGACAGAAATAAGAGAAAAAGAAGAAAGGATACCACTGGAAGAAGTAGAAGTAGTGCCTAAACCAGAACATGAACCTGAATTTGAGCCTGAAATAGCCCAGGTGGCTACAGCTACAACTACAAGAAGAGATAGGGATGGAGATAGAGAGGAAATGAAAAAGCTGGCAAAGATAACAGGCGAAGGTGCAGAAAAAATTGACATTTTCGCACTTACGCAACTGATGAAATGGGCTGATAACTCGCTCTCTAACATAGGAAAGGAGAAATTAGACAAAATCCTCGACTTATACGACCTGACGGGGCGCATACCAAAAGAAACGAAAGACATGATTTCTAGCATCGAAGCACTTTCTGACGTTAACCACGCTAAGGAGAAAGAAGAGATAGAAATGAAGGATTACATCCTTGCTATCTACCAATTAGACAGAATTTTAACGGGTGAGACACAGACACAGGCACCAATCCTGCTTTCTTCGGAGGAACTGGAAAAATGGCTGAAAGTGTGATTACCGTCGCTATAATTACCATTGCTTGCGTAATCTGTGCAACCATGCTCGTCAGCGCAATCTACCCCGCAGTAAATCGTGCTTCGTCGTCCGTTATCTCAAGCTCGGCGAAACTCGGCGAGCGCATTGAAACTTCCATTGAGATAATAGCTGAGGGGAACCAGTCTTTGTATGAATACGTCTGGGTGAAAAATACAGGCTCTTCACCAATACATCAAATCGAGAATTCCGACATTTTCTTCGGCGAAATAGGAAACATTCAGAGGATAACTTTCGATTCAAGCTTATTAGCCACCCCAAGCTGGAATTATTCTATTGAAAACGATGACGGAAATGGAAGATGGAATGTTGGAGAAACTGTTAAGATAACGATAAAATCCAGTAGTGAAATCACTGCAGGCGACTATTACGTGAAAATTGTGCTTTATAATGGAATATCAGATGAGGAGAAGTTTTCAATATAAAAATGGGATTCGGAACTATATTCGCTACCATCATGTTCGTTGTAATCATCAGTATCACATCTTACCTGTTCACAACTGGAAGCCTCTTCAGCATGGATACATTATCCAACTCGCTTAAAAAAATGAATGAAATAGAAAATGAGCGGCTCAAAACGGAAATAGAAATAGGAGAAAATGTTTCTGTGACCGACTCGAACCCTGGACCAGGAAGCAAAATAAACGTTTTCATCAACAATAGCGGCTCAACTAAAATAGTAAATTCCGACTACAAGCACATGGATGTGTTTGTCTATTATAATGCCACAGGGACAGGAAACATCACAAAATGGATACCTTATAAAGACACTGATAGTGCAGCGTTGGGGGGCAACGAATGGACCGTGACGGGCATCTCGCCTGATTTAGTAAACCCCGGGATATTTGACCCTGACGAAAAAATGACGATTGTGATAAAGGTTTGCCCCGCGATAGAAAAAAACAGCACGAGCTGGATAAAAGTAGTTACGCCAAATGCTGTTTCGGCTTCTAAATATTTTAGGGGATGAAATGAAAAATGGATAAGATAGAAAAAAAAGAGGATAAGGATGAAGATGAAGAAGGGATAAAAATCACTTCTTCTTTTGATAAAAAGAATGTAATTACCTTTGGAAATACAGAGTTAGATAAGAAGATAGGAGGAGGAATACCCGCCGGCTCTCTTTCTCTTGTTGACGGTCCCAACGCCTCTGGGAAAAGTGTTTTAACACAACAAATCATGTGGGGCGCGGCACAACAGGGCTTCACCATTGCCTCTTATACCACGGAAAACACCATAAAAAGCTTGTTGAAACAAATGGACTCATTATCCTTTGACATAACCGATTATTTCGTGTTTGGAAAGCTGAAAATTTACCCCATTCGTATAAAGGGAACGGAATGGGCTGAAGATGTCCCTTTTTTGAAGTATATCGTTAACGACCTGAAGAGGAAGCAAGGAGAAATAGTGGTCATAGATTCGCTCAGTATATTTGTTTCTCACTCCTCAGAGACCGATATTCTCGATTTCTTCACCGCTTGTAAAGGTCTATGCGATTCCGGAAAATCAATCCTGGTTACCCTTCACGATTATGTATTTACTGAGGAAATGATGACCCGATTGAAGTCAATATGCGATGCACATATACGTCTCAGGATAGAAGAGGTAGGAGACAGGCTGGTAAAAACAATGGAGGTTGCAAAGATAAGAGGAGCTAAGAGGACCACTGGAAATATAATAGGATTTGAAGTCGAACCTGGGTTCGGATTGCGAATAATTCCGATCTCAAGAGCGAAAGTATGAAATGAAATAAGATAAGAAGAAATAAAAATGCCTGATATAAAACTTCCTTTTAAGACAATCGAAGTAAAAGAACACGGTGCGGATTTAACGCAGTGTGGCTTCTATCGTTTATTGCCACCCGAAGGGAAGGAATACGTGGAGAAAAGCAGGCATGTTCTTCGGTATTTGCACATGATGCCGGTAGAGAAAATAGGCACTCCGAAATTTTACCCCTCGCTTTCAAAGAAAATGCGCGATATAACAAATCCAAACTTGATTTATCCCGTAAATCAAAACATTGCAGTGCATATATTTCCGGATGAGGAAGGTGCGAGGGACTATTATATACCTATTGAGCCTGTTATTGCACAGGATTTTGACGATTTGATCAAAAAAGTAGAGTCAAGGATAGTGCAGATTGTGGATAAACTTGAAGAGCCAGAGACTATCGAGGAGAAAAAGGCTATACTTGAGAAATGCATTGATATGGTATGTGACACAAAAAAAGGAACAAATGGTGGAAATGAAAAAGAAGACAATGGTAAATTAAAATTCTTGAAGTTTATATCTAAGTTTTGGAATGGTTATGGAAATGGCGAAAAAGTGTTTGTAACTTCCCTCGAGCTCGAAGCAATAAAATACCTCATGATAAGGGATATAGCGGGGTTGGGCATCTTAGAGCCTTTCCTTCAAGACCCTTATATCGAGGATATATCCTGCTCTGGATTAGGTCAGATATTTATAGAGCATAAAATCTTTGAAGCACTGAGGTCGCCGATAAGCTTTGAAAAAAAAGAGGATCTGGACGATTTCATCAGAAATCTTTCTGAAAAGATCGGAAAGCCAGTATCTTATCGAAATCCTATTGTGGATGCCGTGTTACTTGATGGCTCGAGGATAAACATTGTATTTGGAGAAGATATCTCGAAGAAAGGGTCAAATTTCACTATACGGAAGTTCAGCGAAGTCCCTCTTTGTGTCCTACAACTTATAGAATTCGGCACACTCGATTATGTAATGGCAGCTTATCTCTGGCTCACGCTTCATGAAGGAATGAATTGTTTCATAGCGGGGGAGACTGCATCGGGGAAAACGACAACTATGAATGCATTGACTACTTTTTTACCCCCTAATTCCAAAATAGTCTCCATCGAAGATACTCCTGAACTCCAGGTTCCGCATTCAAACTGGATAAGAGAGGTTACAAGAACAGCAGAGGGAAAGAAAGAGAGTGAAGGAGCGGGAGTAGGAATGTTTGACCTCCTGAAGGCTGCTTTGAGACAAAGACCCAATGAGATAATAATAGGAGAGATAAGGGGAGTAGAGGGGAACATAGCTTTTCAGTCAATGCAGACCGGGCATTCCGTGATAAGCACTTTCCATGCTTCATCTGTCGAGAAGCTCATCCAAAGGTTAACTGGGGACCCTATAAATGTCCCGAGGAGCTACATTGACAGCCTAAACCTCGTGGTCATACAAAATGCAGTGAGAGGAAAAGAAGGCAAACTACTGAGAAGAATAACAAGCATAAATGAGATAGTGGGATATGATTCCGAAACTAATTCTTTCTCTTTCATTGAGGTTTTCAAGTGGAATTCTGCAACAGATACTTTCGAATTCACGGGAAATATGAATTCTTATTTGTTGGAGGAAAAAATAGCAGTGAAAAGGATGATGCCAGAGAGTAAGAGGAGAAGTATCTATAAAGAGTTGGAGAAAAGAGCGAGAATGCTACAGAAAGCGCACAAGTTAGGTGTCACCAACTTCTACGACTTATTCGTAGTGTTATCAAAAATGGAAAAGGAGGGGATTGCGGCATAAAATGAAAAAGAAAATGGAAATGGATAGAGATATTGGAAGTAAAATAAAGGAGGACCAAGCAATGGACCTTGACCTCCTTGAAACACTCACCTACATGTCCTCCATTGCTACTTCTAACATAAACCGGGATAAACTCTTCGAGTTCGCTTCCCAACAAGATGGTATTATCTCAAAATATTTAAAACAAGTTCACGTGTTAGCGAAGAATTACGGTTATGAATATGCGAGGGCATGCAAAATAGTTGCCGAGAAAGCTTCCCATCCAATTCTAAAAGAATTCCTTATCAAATTCTCAAATGCATTGTCCTCGGGAGAGGAGGAAGAGAAATTCTTGAGGGGTGAAGTAGAAAGAATGATAGAAGTGTACACAAATAAATATGCCAGCGATGTAGAAACACTGAAGAAGTGGACGGATGGATATTCTGCATTGCTCGTCTCTGTAACTATGGTCATTGCTATTATACTTATAAGCTCCATGATGTTCGCACTGGGTGATATATACACTATGTCGCTTCTATCGGGCGTGTTAGTTTGTTTCATTGCTTTTTTATCTGTTTATATCGTATACCGGGTAGCACCTTACGAGAAAACGGCGCATTCACTGGAAATAAAATCAAAGGAGCAAAAAATAGCGAAAGAAATGAGCAGATTTATTTTACCTGCAATCGGCATTTTATCCTTTATTTTAGTGATGGCGGGAGTGGAAACCTGGATTGTATTTATTACCGTAGCTGCTTTGCTTGCTCCCATAGGCATAGTTGCGATGATAGACGATAAAAAGATAGAGAAAGCTGATAGAGACATCTCGCAGTTTTTAAAAAGCCTCGGCTCTATCGCTGGAACTACCGGAACTACACTTACTTATGCAATGGCACACCTTGATAAGGAATCTGTTGCTTCGTTGGAAAGGAACGTGAATAAGTTGCATAAGAGATTGATTAATGGAATGAATCCGAAGATATGCTGGAATAATTTCGTAGGTGAGACGGGTTCTGAGTTAATAAGCAAATCTACAGGGGTATTTTTGGATGCCATAGAACTCGGGGGGGACCCAACAAAAATAGGCGAGACCGTTTCCAAATCGTCTTTGAGAATAGTATTGTTAAGGGCAAAAAGAAAGCTTGTATCCTCCGGGTTCGTGAGTCTTGTAATACCCCTGCATGCCTCGATGATCGGTCTCCTCCTGTTCATCTACCAGATACTGCTTTCATTTAATACTGCGATAACAAGGATGATGGGAAAGCATTCACCAGAGGTAGAAGGAGCGATGGAGAATACGCCGTCTGGATTGAGTTTCTTCAGCTTCGGAACTTCCTTTGATCTCTCCTTCATTGCAAAATACGTGGTCTTCATCGTCTTCGTCCTGACGGTTGCGAGTACACTCGCATCAAAATTCGCAGCAGGGGGTAGCAACTACAAGCTGTGCTTCTACGCTTCTATGTTATTCTTTGTTTCCGCAATCGTTCTCTTCTTCGTGCCAATGATGGCGGATAAAATTTTTATCCTGGAAATATGAGTGCGAAGTAAAAGGTTTTTAGGAGGCAAAAGAAAAAAAATGGGCTTATTTAAAAATTTGTTCGAGAGAAAATGGAAGGAAGAGGTGGAAAAAGTATTAGATGATGCAGAGAAGGAGGATTTAGAGGAAAAGGGGTTAATGGAGGAATATGGAAAAGGACAGGGAGAGGGAGAGGGGCAGAAAGAAGTAGAAGGAGAAGAAAAGGAAGAAGAGAAAGCGAAAGTAAAGGTAAAGGAGTGGGAGGGAACAGAAGGAGAAGGAGAGGAAATGAAGGGAAGAGAGGAGGATGTTAGTGAAGACGAGTTGATATCGAGTTTAAAGGAGGAAGGAGAAAGAGAAGAAGAGACGCAAATGGAGATAGTGCTAAAGAAAGAGATGGAAGGGGTAGGAGATGTGAGTGCTGGAGAGATATTAGAGCTTGGAAGGACAGTATTGCAGGAGATGCAAAGGAGGTAAAGAAAATAGCAGGTGCTAAAAATGATAAAATATGCTTTCTCCATTGCGCTTGTAATAGCGGGTATCTTGTCGTTGCTTGTTGGGTTCTGGGGTATTCACATCACTGCGACAATGTTTGGATATCTTAGTGAGTTGAGGATTGTATTCTGGAATGTAATACTGTTCGCAACACTAATAGCAGCAGGTAGTCTTGCAATCGGTTATGCAGTTGGTAAAACATTCGGGCATAGCTAAGGGGGGAAAAAAAATGGGTCTCAAAATCGTAGTAACGCTAATAATCTTTGGAATGATAATGGCATCAGCACTTGTATCAGGACAGCATCCTTTGAAAACGGATACCGATGGAGATGGTATGTCAGATGGTTGGGAAGTTGAACATGGTCTAAATCCACAGGATGCGAATGATGCAAACTTTGATTATAACCACGATGGACTGACGAATTTTCAGGGATACAGGATTTACAGGGATGATTACGAACCCTGGGGCAAGGACACGGATGGAGATGGTATATCAAATTATGCGGAATCCACGGGGCTATTTGGGTTTTTTACTGACCCAGTAGTGGAGGATACGGATGGAGACGGATTAAGCGATTTGATTGAAACCTGCGCCTATATCGATACAGGTAATCGAACACAGATGAAGGAGATATACACGAATGAAACCGACAGAGAGAGTGCAAGGAACAGTACAATCAGTTTATGCCGGGATTATCCATATAAAATCGACCCTACGAATTCAGATGTGGATGGTGATGGGTTAAATGATGGTGACGAGATTTTTCGTGACAACAAAACCAATCCTAATTGTATAGATTCAGATTACGACGGACTCAGTGATGGTGATGAGGTTCATAAATATAAAACAGAGCCAGCGGATCGGGATACGGATAGAGATGGGTTATTGGACTCCGAAGAAGTATTCGGAACACACGGAGTGGTAACAGACCCAACGAAGTCGGATACGGATGGTGATGGAATAAGCGATGGAGAAGAGATATTTGGATTTGGATTCGTTCCCATTGAACCGAGCAGGCATGCACTGACCTACGAGGAATTTATAAGTGGAGCGTATGGCGGTGAATACATCACATTGAAGGCAAGGGTAGACAAGATAAGGCACAGTGGTGGTCTGTCTAACTATTCGATTTCGTTAAAACCCTTGGAACCTGGGAATGGTGCAGAAGTGGAAAGCGGTGTTGCAAGGGTTAATAGTTCATGGCATTACGATTTTGATCTTGGGGAGATGATGCACGTGGATGACCGTTTTGAACTCGCACTCTGCGAAGGAGACACGATTGTTATCGTTGGCAAAGCAGGAAAATTGGGCAGCACTCGTGAAATTGAGGTTGATAGTGGAGGTAAAATGTATCTCGTATTAACTCCAGAGGAGGCAAGAGAGCGATGGCTGCCCTCAAAGGATTATGTTAAGATAATATCTAAGAAGCATGGAGTGCCAACTGTAATGCCTTCACTTTTGCCTTCCCCTTCACCAGGTCCAAGCCCAACTCCAACTTCAACCTCAGTCCAAAATTCTTCTCTTGCTTTAAATACAACTCCTACATCTACACCTTCCCCTTCGCCCGTAAACGCAACAATAAATTCGACGAATGAATTAACTTCCGAATCAGGCTTGAAAAAGGAGGGCGAAGGTATCTCGGGTCTGTTTATCCCCGTAGTGATTGGATTCGTTATTACGCCTCTCTTTTTATATGCTAAATTTGGCAGAAAAAAGCGGAAAGAGAAAAAACGAGAAGAAGAGGCTGAATCCTTGTGGGTAGTGTCAGACATACAAAAGAAGAGAGAGCATACATACGAAGTAGCGGTGAATAAGGAAGGTAAGGGTGCGACAATAGAATTAAATGAAGGGTTATATAAGCGATTGATAAGGAAGAAGAGGTTGACTTTCGGAACACATAGAATTTTTATCCGGCCGAAATGATAAAAAGAATGTACGTGTTTAGCTAACCACAAGATTACACAGATTTTCACGAGAAAATATGAAGGTGTAAAACATAAAATGTAAATCTAACCAATATCTTCTGCATAGTACCCTCTTCTTGTGTTAAT
>QEXZ01000005.1:4887-29157 GCA_003160755.1 Methanomicrobiales archaeon | reverse complement strand
TCTATGCCGTTTATTCACTTCAGCAAGATTTCCGGGTTCTTGCTCATTTCTATTCCTATATTCATTGCAATCTTTACCTGCATGTGGTTGCAAGCACTCCGACCAAAAGATATTGGGCTTTCTCTATCAAAGTTGAAGCACACACCGATTGAAGCAGGCGTGATTCTCCTCGCCATACCCTTTGGAATAATAGAATATCAAATTTTGAAGCCCGCGCCATTGCCGGGATTAGGGTCAGGAGCAGCGATTTTTATCGAGGCATCGCTAATTTTCATTGTATGCACGGGTTTCTCAGAGGAGCTTGCATTCAGAGGCATGATCCAATATAACGCAATAAACTTGATGAGCAAATGGTGGGGGATTCTTTTTGTATCTACGATTTTCGGTGTGCTTCACGTTGGAAACCTATCCCCGTGGCATTTGGATTGCGTGCTTGCTTTTTCTGCTGGGTTTGTGTTCTCAATAGTGCGAGAAAAAACAGGCTCGATCTACGTAATAAGCGTTTCTCACGGTATTATAAACATCATTTTGTTCTTGATTGTACCCTACTATTTTTAAAAACTCCTTTTCCGCTTCCTCATACAACTTTTCCGCATCTTCTATATGTCATTTTGTATCTCTTTGTATTCATAAGAAAAATCTCGTGATAACAAATTGAAATAGAAATTGACACTGTATTGCTTCACTGTCTTCGCGGGTATTATCATTTCATTCCCTTTATGAGCTCCATTACCATCATTCCACCTTATTAATATGTCGGTATCACCAGAATTATTTAGCGACACCGCATAGCTGCCAGCAACGCTAAAATGCCATAAATCCACATGTATCTCATAATCTGTTAGCTCAAAGCTGAGATCGTTTATCCACATTGCATATTTTTCGTTTTCATCACTCGTGAATATTGATGCAGATGCAGGGTAAAGGTTAAGTGGAAAAACGAAAAGTATTGCCATTGCAAAGATAAGCAAAAATTGCCAATATTTCTTTTTCATCTCTCCCTCCTCTTTAATTCAATATATATATATGATATTTAATCCCGCAGATGTTAAATAAACCTATGGAAGGAAGGATAGTATTTAACACAAAAGTGCTTGATAAAATCCTGACTGTGTTGCTAATTATTTCTATTACTGCAGCATCTGCGCTAACAATCTACGTAATCACAGCACCCAAGAAGGGAGAAGAATTCACTGAGTTCTACATCCTTGGTCCAAGCGGAAAAGCAGCAGACTATCCTACAAGCCTTTCGGTTGGCGAAAAAGGAGAAGTAATAGTCGGCGTGGTTAATCACGAATATGAACCCGTCTCATACATGTTTAGAGTGGAGATAGAAAACAGAACAATTGGCGAGAAGAGTTTCCAACTGGCACATAACGAAACACTGGAGTTTCCATTCATGTTTACTGCGAGTGAAAAAGGGAAAAAGAAGTTGGAGTTTCTCTTATTCAAAGAAGGTGCAGCTACGCCTTATCGAAATCTCCATCTTTGGATAGACATCCAATGAAAAATGAACAAACTCGGAACTATCCCATAAGAGCCAAATAAAACTATTGTGTTATTTCGAACGGCTATCGCTTCAAAGATTAAAAAAGCCACAGCAAAGAAGTCGCAAAGCAAGACGAGTATTCTAACTGATAATTCTGTGTTATTTGATTTATAGCTATAATCTTCTCGCGATAGATCCCGGAAAATCTACTATAATATCATAATTTTCCAGAATATCGACCATCAAAAAAGTAAAATCTTGATCAGTAGATGCCAGATAAAATGGGTCTTCATTCAATTCTTCTTGTAGCACTGTGGCTTGTCCCGCAATTCTAATATCTGTATCTCCGGGTAGAAGACTTCTTCTTCTCTTTTTTAACATTATTTCTTTTTTTTCGCAAAGCCGACTTCTTTTAGTGCCACTCGGATTTCGTTAATTCTTTTTCTTTCCTGCGACTTATTATTTATCCCCAGTTCATCCACACGCTTCAAAAAGTTCCCTCTTTTAAAAACTATGGAGTTAGCATATTTTTTTTCATGCTTGTTTTTCGCTATTTGCACATACTTATTTAATTTTTTAGTAGTTTCGTTTTTAACCGCTTCGGTAATGATTCCTCTGTGATCGATCAATTTCTCGTACAGAGCAACCGCACCAGAATTGAAATCATCTCTCCTACCCCGACAATAAGCAACGATAGAACTGCTTTCAGTAAATACTACCATCTATTCTAATTCTTCTCTTTTTATCAATTTAGCTTCAACGCCTTGATTAAGCAAGGCATAACCCTCGTCATATAAGAAGTTACAGAAACTAATATCAAATTCAGGTGTTTCATCGTTCTTTAAAACAATACTGTATTCTTTGGTTTTGCCAATAATGAGTTCATGTAGCTTATTAATCAATTCCAGATCGATATTACTCGTATTTTTGAGCCTATCAAAAACGCATTCCAATAACTGTGCCAAATACCAAAATGGTGCCGCCTTCGTATATATATCCCCCAATTTATCCCAAAACATTAATGCCAGTTGCATGTCAGTTTTTAAAGATTGCAATTCCTTCCGAAAATCTTGCTTGTATATAAGTTCAGTGTATTCACGGTGTGCTTTTTCAACCAATGCCTTTCTCGGTTGGTAACCATAAGTCTCTATGAGCCTCTTAAACTGATCTGTTAGGTTTTCATGAGGATTATATTTTTTTAAGAAATCTCGGCCTTGATCTGTAATACTAAAGACCAAAAGATCGTTTGCTTCATCTGTTGGAATATACTCCAAATCAATCAAATTTATTGCAGAGAGATATTCATAGTCATGCTTTAAGTCCAGAGTAGTTGGTCCCATGGGACCTTGATAGAAAATATAATTCAGCGGTAGATTGAATTCCTTGAAGCCAAAGAATTCGATTTTAGTTAATCTCACCGCCCCGTATATCTTATTTGCCTGTGTTAGTAAATTTAAGAGTATTATACCGTTACTTGGAACAAATACATCCAGTTTCTTATCGGAGTCCATAGTCTCCTTTGCCATCCCTTTTTGACGCACTTCCTTCTCATCCCTTTTTGGGGTAAAGGGGGCATTAATTTGTATCGCCATTTTCCGCTATTTATCACTCCTAAGCATAAAAGGTGCTTTTTTCACCTGCTATTGCTTATGGACAGGTGAGCCCAAAGCCTCTTTCCATAATTTGTGCTGAGGTTATGAGGTTATAAAAGTTTTTCGGTTATTTCAATTCTTCCAATAATGAGAAGCGATTAAGCGATTAAAAAGTGATAAAGAAAATATCACTTATCCCTTTACCTTAGAAAAGCGATGAAAGTGAAAAGCGAAGCGAATATGAAATAAGCTTTAAGAATGGATATTGAAATTATTACGTTTATAAATATCTTAGGATAATACCTGCTATGTTAAATGAGTTTATGGTGGGGTGGAAAGTAAACTAAAGTTTACGTTTTCGTGAGTATAACTAATATTATTTCTCTTCTACTAACCCTATTTCTTATTTAAAAGATGGAAAATGGAGCAATTAGAAGAAAGGGCTTAAAGTCAAGACTTTAGGTGCAACTTTTATACTTTAGATGCAACCCCGCGTAGCACCCCGCAGCCCACCATGCAAATTTTTAAGCGGATTTTCGACAAGTGCGATTTGCAAGGTGCAATTGATTTTGCGGAGATGCGGTAGCGGAGTTGTGGGGCGTGGCAGGCTTTGCACCTAAGCTCTAACTTTTAGCAGACTTGCGGTTTTTAAAAAAATAAAACTTCCCAGCTTTTAGCCCCCCCCCAACAACCTTTTCGTAATTGCTCAATATCTTGTAGGAAAAAAAGCCTAAATACTAAATCCGAAATAAGCTCCTACTGGGCTTGCGGAGTCGTGGGGCAGAGCCCCACAGTTTAGCGTTTAGAAATTAGAGTTTAGGATTTTCCACCGTTTATTGAGCAAGTTCCATATTTTTGATAGCTTCATGCGAAGATATGAGGAACTGTGACGAAAAAACCACAACTTCATCAAAGCTGAGGAGTCAGATCACAGGTCATAAATCTTGTATCCCGTATCCTGCATCCCCTATCTTACTTCACAACCTTTTTCTGATATATTCCCTCCCTCGCATTCACAGGGATAAACAATACTTTTGCATTACCATATAGCATCTCTGTCTTCCCCATGACGAAAAAACCGTCATTATTCAATGCATTGTAGAAATCCATGTACAGTTTTTCATGCATATCCCTTGAAAAATATATGGACACGTTCCTACAAAAAATCACATCAAAATGCGCAAGCGGCTTATCAGAAACCAAATCATGCTTTTCAAATTTCACCATCCCTTTTATCTTATCACTGACCCTGTATTTCTCCCGATCAAAAATGAAATATCGGGACAAAAAATTCTTTCTTACATTTTTAACCTCTTCAAAAGTATATTCTCCTCTCTTCGCCTTTTCCAGGCCATCATCATCAATATCTGTGCCATGGACAAATATAAGGAAGTTCCCAAGATTTGCACCTAAAAAATCTCTCATCAATATTGCGATGGAATACGTTTCTTCACCGGATGCGCACCCCGCACTCCAAATCCTTATTGTTTTTTGGTTCTTTCTCCGCTTGTCCTGAATAAGTGCAGGTATAACCGTTTTTCGGAAATACTCAAAAACAGAAGCGTCACGAAAGAACTCGGAAACAGTTATTGTGAGGGCTTCTATTAGTTTATCGTATTCTGAGGGGTCTCTTTTCAGAAGTATCGCGTAATCTTTGCATGAATCCACGTTGTTCGCCCTCAATCGAATGGCAAGCCTTCTTTTTACATAATTATCCCTGTATTGGTTGCAATCAAATCCCTTATCTTTAAGTATCTGCCTTTTTAGAACGTTGAAATCCCGTTCCTGGTCGGCGGGCAAATATTTTTTTGTCATTTGGATTTATTTATGATTTTTGCCCACAAGATATTGAGTAATTACGATAAAAGTAAAGTCAATACTTTAGGAGCAAAATGCAGAGTGTAAATTGAAAAATGCAAAATGTGAAATATGAGTGAAGAAGAGCAATTTTGGCTTTAAACCGTTTATTATCGCCATTACTCGAATTTGCCTTTTGCACTATTCATTTTTCCATGTCTGCTCAAAATTCGGTGGAATTTTGAGCAGATACGTTTCTTTGGTAAAGCTTTCTTTTTTAAAGAAAGGTTTGTTTAGAGATAACTCTTGCATAACTCCACGTTCTTCCTCATCTCTTCATAAGTCATTTCCTCTTTCTCTTTATTCCTCCAAAAAGTCTCTATCACCATATATTTACATTTTGTCCCCTTCAAAACCTTGAATACCGCATCAAAATCCAATTCCCCGCTTCCTATTGACAAATGGTCTTGCTTCTTGGTAAGGGAACAATCGTGCAAATGCACCACCCGTATTTTATCCCCGCATTTGTCTATCCATCGCTTAAGATAATCCAAATAATTACCGTCTTTTATTTTTATTCTGCTTTTCGGTTGAGTCACTTCCGCCATTATCGCGTGCCCGATATCAAAGGTGAAATATACATCTGAAGCAGAAAGAGAAATGGCTTCGAATATCAGGTCAGACCATTCAAACGGGACTAAATCATTCTCCACGCTTACCAATATTCCGAACTCGGAAGCCATTTTGGTTATGTCAAGGCATCTTCTGATACCTTTTTGTTTTATCTCTTCTCTCACGTCATCAAGCTTATACGTGGAAACTTTTGGATGCAAATGTAAATTGTAGTACAGCGATAAAGGCATGAACTCCGCCGAAAAATCCATGCACCTTCTCAAAACGGTCATACTCGCATCTGCTATCTCGTCTCGTGGATGCGCCACCGAAATATCAAGCGGAGAATGAAAAGCGATTTTCAACCCGAACTCCTCTAACAGTCCCCTTATCTCTTCTATCTCCCTTTTTACCATGCAATCAGGCAATGGATAATCGAGCGAAAACTCGAAATAATCCAGTTCGAGCTTGTAAATCTCTTCTATTGTCCTCTTGAATGGGCGGTTGCCGTACCATACCGGTGCTCCTAACAGGATGTTCATCTGTTATTGCCTCTCGATTGCTTTTATAGCCAATAGCCAATAGGGAACGGATTCGTTTGTTCTGCTGTTGCAATACGTTCTTCATTGGATATAAAGTATAACTTCCTTCTATTTAAGACACGGATTTACACCGATTTTTTCTTTTTTCTTGGGCTGGCAGGGCTATTTTTAATGGCATTGATCTTTTCCTCTGTGTTAATCTGTGTCAAAAAGTTATTTTTTGCCTAATCAATTTCTTTTCTTTTAACTATCAATGTCAAACCCTCACGGTCCACAATCTCCACTTTTTCACGTTCTTTTATTGTTTCTTCATCCAACGTTCGAGCATTCCAGATTTCACCTCGTATTTTTATCGTGCCCTTATCTTCGTTGATTTTCGTCTCAGCCCTTGTTACTTTCCCGATAAGCTCTTCAGCACCTACTTGCACTCTTCTCTTTCTCGCCTTTAACACCGCCCCAATGGCAAAGAAGAAAAAAACTGCGGTTGCCACCACAACTCCGATTATAGTTAGTAAGAATCCTTCAAACCATTCCGACTGTGGATTAAAGAGGAAAGGCTCCTTTGGTAAGATTAAAGCGCCTATTATCAAGCATACCGCACCCCCTGTGGTGAGTATTCCGAAGGTAGGCGTAAGCGCCTCGGCAATGAATAATATGACTGCGATAAATATCAAAAGCACACCAAACATGTTCACCTCGAAAAGCCCCATCCCATACAGCGATAAAATCAGGCATATCGCACCTATCATCTCCGGCACGTATGTCCCTGGCGACATGAACCCGAAAATCAGTCCATACATACCCACCATTAGGAGGATAAAAGCTATTTGAGGGTTGCTAAGTGTTTCTAACAAATAAGAACGCACACTTTTTTCCTTTATGTACAGCGAAGCATTTTTTGTCGCTAAAGTCCTGTTCTCAGCTCCTATTTCGACTGTCATTCCATCAACTTTGTTTAAAAGCTCGGTTTCATCCTCTGCGATGAGGTCAATTATCCCTCGTTCTAAAGCGGTATTTTCATTTAACACGTCGTTTTCGGTGACGAACCGCCTTGCCTGCGTTGCATTTCTGCCTTTTGATGCCGCTATGCTCTCTACATGCCCGGCGTAGAATTTTATTGTCTTTTCATCTGCCGCCTTTCTACCTTCCATACCTATCTCGACAGGCATTGCCGCACCCGTTGTCGTTCCGGGTGCCATTGCAGCGATATTGCCCGAGACAAGAATAAACGAACCTGCGGATGCCGCTATCGCTCCTTTTGGCGTTACATACGTGATAACGGGCACTTCAGAATTCAAAATCGCTTCTGTTATTTTAAGTGTGGAATCAACGAGTCCCCCAGGTGTATTGAGTTCGACCAATACCGCTTCAACTTCCATTTCCTCCGCTTCTCTTAATCCTTCCACCAGCTCTAAGGAAGTGCCTTCTGTAATCGTTCCTTCTATTCTCAGCACGTAAATTACCGTTTTGTCCCCTCCTTTTGCATCCCCTCCGCCTGTTGCCAGCGAAGCAAGTAAGAAGGACAGAAGAATGAGTGCGAGAAAAATCCAGCGCAAACGTTTGGTGTTCATCTGTGGAGACCCCCTGCTTATTCATATAACATCATAAGTTAAGTTAACATAAGCTTTTGGTTGTGATGGGTGCGTCGATAAAGAGGGCAGTATCCTATTTTATACTGCGCAAAACCTCAAAGATTTAAGTTCCTTTGATTCAAACTTTCTTTGAGGGAAGAAAGTTTGTTACATGAAATCCGTCAACGCCTTCTGCTCCTCCGCAGTAGGGAAAAGCGAGTTCACGTCCTTCTGCAGCAGTTCCAGCCGTTGTCTCGTGTAATCGGATATGTGGTACTCCTCCGCTATGCGTAACGAAACGTCAAGATATTTCTTTATACTCGCGGTGTGCACCGTGGGAACTATCTTACTGCCACATCGCGTGCACTTCCCGGTCAACGGAATCCTCCTGTATTTCGCATTGCATTTACTGCACCTCATCTTCTGCGAGCCAAACGCGCGGAGGTTACCTTTTATGTCGCGAAGGAAATGGTTTTTTATTACCGTTTCCGCTACTTCGCACTCGTCTACCGCCCTTATCATCCCCGCCAGTTTCAACTGCGCTTCCGTTTTATCCACCATTGTCTTCAGCGTCTTATACAATGATTTTAAAGGACCTGCTGCAATATCCGTTGTGTCATGCGTGTAACCGAAGCCATAGACGTCCTTCGGCTCCCCTATTCTGCTCGCTGCCGTTTCTATATTCACCTCTTTTGGATGTTTTCCCGAACATGCAGCCTCGTAAAACTCCAGCGGATATTCCGTCGCAATAGAAACGTTATGCGCCTCCTTGTCCACCTCTTTTGGGTTGATAAACGGAATGAGCACGATAGGGGCATCCATTCGCCCTCCTCTCTTTTCGGGTAGAAATAGCAGCGAGAAATTGAGTAGCGCATCCAGCAGCAGGATGATTGAGTCCTCGTCACCGTCACAATTAGCGCTAAGCACGAAGTCATTGACCAAAAAATTGTGATGCCCTTCTACTTCTATATCGTATAAGAAATCAAATTCCGACTTGATGGTTTCTATCCCTTTTATTTCGTCAAGAACGGCATCACCAAACGAGGAGATACGCGGTGCTTTCTCTTTTGCAAATGCCGCTCTCAATGCTTCGTTCTTCTTCTTCTCTACGAAACCGATTGCCTCACCGAATTTTCTCGCATATCGCGATCTTATGAAGAGATAAAGTAGGTCAAAGACAGGTAATTCATCTTCGCTTTTACCTTTTCGCTTGTAGAATCGTTTCGCCGCTCCTCCCGCAGCTTTTCTTTCCCTTTTCAATCGGTAGAATATACCAAATCGGAGCAACTGCAATCCAATGTCCTGCAGTAGTTTCTCGCTCACTGAGCAACAGGAGACCACGAGTCTGCCTCTTTCCACAGAGCCATCGCCGGAGAAATAGGCACTCAGCAACCACCTCATCTTATCGCGAGGAAGAGTCCGTAGTAACGGTGGAATTCGCTTCTCTTTAGCTCGTTTGCCCGTACCCAAAACCTCCACAAATAGCTTGTATATCAATCGGTTTGATATGACGAGCACCCCCTCCTTTCTGCCCGGGGAAAAGCCAAAAACAGCTCTAATGCTGTTCGCCATGTCATCCAACAGCTCTTTTTCCTGCGATGCCATGCTGACCTGATAAAACTCCTTTTCAACGCTTCTTGCATACCCTTCTGCGAGATAATAGCCGACAAGCCGTATGAAACGCTCATCAAGCTTGATTATTCTCGGGATTGTCGTGTGGCCCCTTTTAACGCCGAGTTGACATTCGCTCGGAATTGCAGTCCAATCACGGTGCGACCGCCTGAGTAACGAATGCAAAATAGGTAGCGGGATGCTATCACGATAAACATAATTTGAAAATATCTTTCTCCCGATTCCTATCTGCTCAGCAGTGGATTTCTGCCCCCCCAGGTCTTTTATTAGCTTTTCTACTTCTTCTCGCACTCCTCTGACCATTACGTCCCCGGAAAGGTTATCGAAATGCAAAAACGCCTTCAGAAGGTCTATTTCTGCTCTGTCCTCTTCTTTCTCCAGGTCGAGGTCGAGTTTTTTCGGTACTAATAGCCTGTCTTTGTCATCCAGTTCCAAAACTTTTTTGTGATTGATTTTACCGTTTGACCATACCGTAGTTCGGTGTTCCGGCGAGGAAACGAACGCTCTGCCGGATCTGGTGCTCACGCTCACCAGATGGGATGGTGCAGGTGTCTTAATCACTGATTTAACGTCCTTTAGTTCAAACCGCCCGTCCTCAGGATTCAAGGCATACGTCTTAATTCCTTCAACTGGTTTTCGTGTTGTGCCGAAATCATCAACAACCTCTTCACGTGCGTTTTCACTGTGATATAACGACTCCAAGTCCATGTTTTTTAATCTACCGGCGGAGTTCGTGACCAAAACTTCGGTACTCGGTGCCAAACAGTTCCTTCGTTTCGCAGCATGGAAAAACGGGTGCGCATAACAAGCCGAAGCCTTCGTAAAACCTATTATCCTGCCCAATATTCCCGCAGAGGTGTGTGGTGCAAGTCCAAGCACAACCTCCCCTACAAGGTCTTCCTTGCTCGATGCCCCGTAATACGGCGGCAGGTCATAGAATCGCTGTAACAAATCATCCAAAAAATTTGACACGCGAACCAAATGCGATGCCGCATCAATCGAAATCACAACATCTTGCTGCTTGAGTTCTACTATTTGCGTGTCCCTTTTCAACTCCACACCGTTTAGGTCATGCGAGTACCCCAGCTCTTTTGCTCTTTCCACGCTCAGCCCTATTTCTTTCGGCTTGAAATGCGTCAATGGTAAATTCGTAAAATCGTATCTTATCGTACCGTCTTTAAACACGGACACACCATGTTTCGCTCTTAATATCCCCTTTCCAATATCCTCCGCCACTTTTTGTGTCGATATAAGGCCTTTTACACATTTTACGTCCACCTTGTTAATATCAAAATCAATGCCCAATCTGCTCAGCGTTTTGTGATAGTAGTCCCACAAATCAACGCTCTTTTTACCTCTTGATGCCTGATACCGGGTACTGGATACAGGTTTAGGTTTGACTTGCTTCTTGGACCTTGTATCTTGCATCATCTTCCGAGTTTGAAAATTGCTCATTTCCACTTCTATCACTTTTTCTTTTAACGCTCTCTTCAGAGACCTGTTCTTCCCTCCGTATTCCCCTACGGGGAAGATAGAATGGGGTGCAGGTTGCATTTTCCTCGCTTTTGATTTCTCGGGTCTTCCCATTCTCATGCCTATTCTTGTCGGCGCTTTCGGTCTCGTCTTTATCTTCACTGACTCATCCCTACTCAAATCATCTGTTATCCCCAAACATCTCAGCAAGGCACCCGGCTCTTCTATCCTGACCTGCATCATGCTGCATCCTGCATCCTGCATCATCTCCTGTGTCTGATGCAGAACAAGCAAATCCTCCAGAATCGACTTTATTTTACCTTCTGTGTCATCGGGAATAAATAGTGCTTTTTCATCTGATACGGGATACGGTTTTGACTTGCCTCTTGCATCCTGCATTCTGCATCCCTTTTCGCATATCCATTCCGCCAGATATTCCCTGTCCTGCTCGGTTATATCCTCCCACAAATAGGTATATGCCGGATGTAACGGCACTGCGAAGCGCGATGCGATTTCTATACCTTCTGTTTGACTCGGTGTTTTGCAACGCCACTTCTCTGCTTCTTCCTTCGCGCTCGCTTCTAACTCCTTTAACCACCATTCATGCGTGTATGCACCGGGCATTAACCGATGCCCCGTTTCCAGAAAATCGCCGTAATCAATGAGTATCTCTCCTAAATCCACTATTTCCGCTATTTCTTCCCTTACCCTCTGAACGTCTTCAACGGAATTTAATTTGAGCAGGCTGCCATCTCTTAATTTCACTGTCGGCCCCTCAATGGAATCCACAGGAACAACACAAGCGGCTTTACCAGGCAGTTCAGGCTTTAGCTGCGTTCCCACGGCAGTGAATTCAAGTAAAGACATCGTTGCAGGGTGAATTCCCGCGGAAGCAAAACCCGAATTGCGAGCCCGACCATATCTCAATCCGAATGCCCCTTTTTCTGATGGTTTTCCAAATACAGGTCTCCCAGCTATCACATCCGCCAAAAAGTCCCGCTCTCCTTTCTCTACCTTCGATTTTACTAACTTACTCACCCACTCCCAGCCCTGGATACCTATTTTATCAACATGCCGTTTTATCTTCGGCGCCTTCATTGCCATTCCTTCTGTGAGAACGAGTACCATCCCGCCCCTTATTTTATTCGTGGCGACTCGTTCAAGGTCCTTATAGCCCCCCACTTCTCTATCCTCCGTAGGGTCACCGTCTACGCAAATAGGGCAATTCCCTACGATTTCCCTTATCTCTTCGTCCGTAGGCGTGTATTGCAATCCACTTATTTGTGCATATGCGGAAACCTCCAGTATATATCGCCCTATTTCTTCTTCTCTCGGCGAATACGCTGCAAATCCCACTTTAGCCCTTAGATAATCCGCAACCAATACAGAAAGCGCCTGAGCAGTTCCACCTGCACTTCTTATCGGACCCGAATAAAATATTTTAATGTACTCGCTCGAATCGTCGTTTCTTCCCGTTTCAACCCGCGCTATGCCATCCAAAGGAGCGGCAACCACGCCTTCGGTGAGAATCGCTACTGCGGTTCTAACTGCATGCTCTATCACTTCTATGCGCTTGTAATTGCCGAATTTTTCTTCTGCGAAGTCATATCCTATTTTTAACGCTATTTCCTCTCTACTGTAACCTTCTCGCTCTAATTCTCTTATCCTTCCGCTTATGCCTTTTATTCCTATAAGCGCTTCTACGCGAGCTGCAAGGTCTCGGGTTATCTCGATTTCTGGCTGAAGCGAAGGGTCAAAACCTCTTTTCCTCGCCTTTCGTGCTATTTCTGTTTCCTTTTTCAGTTTCTCCATCAACGTTTCATCGTATATCGCAGTCATAGTCATAGCCGTCTTTACCTTCTATCCAAATCGTTTCTCAAAAGAAAAAGTTTTGTGAAAGAAATAACTTTTAAAGTACTACTTAACTATAATATCCCCCACCTCTCGCTCATACATATCCCTCATATAAGCCATCGTGCCCATAATGACCCGGTTTATCGTATAGATGAAAGCTGCGCCATACAGAATGCACGCAAGAAAGAACAGAGATAATATATAACTCCTCTTCCTTTTCACCTCATTTAACTTCTTTTCTGTTTCCTCAGCCATAAGTGACTCACCTGCGACTTTGTAGTTCTTTAATGCATCTTCCAGATATTTCTCCGCTGATCCATAGCTCTCAGAAAAAGTATCGTAGTTATATGGATTCAAAAGAAGATATACATCGCTGATTCTAATAAGGTCGTTCTCCTCGGCATTCATTATCTTTTTCTCCGCTTTGATACGACGGTCTGTTGCATCACTCACCAGTTCATCATGCTTATCCATGAGCCGAGATTCTTCATAGTTGCATTCTATTCTCTTTTCCTTATCCTTGAGCAGGCCATATATAGTAGCAGCGTATTGATATGAAAGAGCGGATTCAAGCACATTTTCTTCCTCTTTTAATCCACTTATATCATCCATTGCCATTGCGTGCTCCACTGCCTTCTTTATATTCCACCCTCGTAATTCAAGCTTTTTCGCCTCATCGGTCAACACCTCCTCTGTTGTCTTGTCCGCACCCGTTGAAATATCCTTCGCGTATCCTGATATATCCCAATTGTTCAGCTTAGAATTCGAGCCGATTGTGGATGTTGATACCGAGGCACTCACTAAGTTCTCCACTGCTTTTCCATAGTTTTCCTCTTCACTGGACATAATACCATCATTCAGCGATGAGAGCAGAGAGAGCGTTCCCTTCATCAAAACCGGTATTTTTTTCCAGTCCTCTGCACCTATTTCGCTCCCTTCTACAACTTCCAGCATCCATACGCCGTTTGATATTATTACTTCTGATGATGGGTAACCATCATGTAGAGGGCTTTCTCTAAATGAGTTCAAATATTCTATCATCTCTGGGATATTTATCGGCACAATCTTCGCCTTTACATCAATTCGCTTTGCGCTTATCTCGTAAGCACTTATATAATACTTCCACGAGTAATACTTTGGCACTGCTTCCAATCCGGGTTCGATTTTGAGCGTAATATTTCCTGACTCACCTGGAGGTATTTCTAAGAACTCCAGCTCTTCTTTTAGCCATTTCCCGTATTCACCGCTCGTGGAAAAGCGTAAATTCCGCACCGGTTTATAGCGATAGACCTCCGTTAAGGTTAGATTCACCCTTTTCTTTTCATAGCCCAGCTCTTTCAGCTCTAAGGACTCGAAATCAATAGAAGGAGGAGATGGTGTGAAATAAACGGAAGTAGAAGAAATGGTGAAATCAACCGGCCATTTTACCACTATGGTTATGTCCACATTTCCTTGCCCTGCCCCTCCAGCATCTATATACAGCCTTCCATAATACGTTCCTTCGGGTGCATCGTATGGTGCAGTGACATGAAGTCTAATGTTTTCACTGCTCTTTCCAGAAACCGACCCAGAAGGATTTTCTATCTTAATCGTTATTCCGCTTGGGTATTCTGTGAACCAACTATTAAAATACATCGTCTCATCACCTTCATTTCTCACTCGCACATCAATATATCTATCATATTTGGAAACTGTGCCTTTTGGCCTATCGAACTTTATTTCCTGATATTCATCGTAAAGTTTGCCAAGCTTCGGTGGCATTAGTATGTATGCTTCGATGTGTATCGAGCTTGGACTTATCGTGGTATGGCTTGTGGTGCTTGATAGAGAAAAAGTCCATGAATATTCGTTATGATCTGGATATTGTCCGGGATTAAGTTGAAATGTGATAGTGACAGGTGAGCCTTTTTTGACTGTATGACCAGTTAAAGTCGCCGTAAGCCAACTATTTCCAGTTATTCTTGACCCTATATCGACAGTTTTATATCCATATACCTCGCTGATCGTAGCCATTTCCGAAGGGTTATCGGTTCGATGAACCCTTCCAAAATCTATTGAAGAACGAGATACTTCAATCTTTGCGTAGTAGATTATCGTTACGGTGATGGCGACAGGCTTTCCCCCTATATCTATCGTAAACGTGTGCGTTTCATCTTCACCAGATGGTGACGGTGACGCCACGATGGTAAACTGTACGGTGGTGGTTGACTTAGCACCGCAGGTAAAAGAAGAAGGACCTGTGATAGTTATATGAGAAGGAGTAGAGGGAATAATTATATTATCGCTAACTGTGAAATTTTCGTTATTAGTAATGGTAAAAGATGGTGACGCCGTATTATCTATTGTCTGCCCGAATGAAAAGCTTACATCTCTATGAGAAGGACTTACTTCAATATCCAACGCACTTGCAGTCTGCACGCAGCTCAAAAGAGCAAAGAGTACAACAACTCCAATTGCAATCTTAAACAATAAGCTCCTCGCCCAACCTCGTGTCGTCAAGTTCCTCACCCCATCTCTTGAAATCCTTCCATATTATAGCAGTAAAGAGGGAAAGGATAAGAAGATAAATTGCAATCTTTTTGATTATCTTAAGCATCAAATCTTTATAAGTATCATCTATTTCAGATTCAATCCCTTTCACCTTCTCCAGTTCTTTATCCTCGTGGTTCTCATATATTTTCTTCGCTTTCTCAAAAAAATCCCTCGCTTTTATTATCTCCATAAAAGCAGCACCAAAGATTTCTGAAGTGGGATTCCTCGCTTTTTCGAGGTATGAACTCGCTTCGCCAATGAATTCCGATGCCTTTTCCATATCCCTTTTATATATCCATTCGTCTCTTCTTGACGCGAACTCCATCCTGCTTGCATCGCTTATCGTATATATGCCGCCTTTTTTATATGAAATTGAACTTATATTCTCATATTCGATCTTCACCTTTGTCTCTTTCTCGTTCCTTGAAAGATTCTCAAAGAATTCCCCCTCTCCTCTGTAAAATCGTTCGAGTGCATGCTCAGAAAGCATAGGTATTTCGTTATCTTCTGCTGCATTGTATCCGCTGAGCGCATTTATGGACAGATTTATTCCATCTGCGATTTCAATCGCTTCTATGTGGTCTGAAGGAACGGAACTTTCGCTTAAATACGCGATTCCTTCAAAATCATCAATAATTCCGAGCAGAATATCCACCCACTCCTTTGTACCCCAGGTCACATCCTTACCTTCCATCCCCTGTATCACTGCTTGTGTCTTTGCCTTTGCAAGATATAACTCCTCATAATCGTCAAATAATTCGGGCTTATCCGCGGATATTATATCTTCAAGTAGCTCCCTCTTCAGCTCATCTGACCCTGCCGCGGGTGTGGAAAAAGAGAGGGTGCTGAACATAATCGCAGTTAGCATTAATGTCATCAATGTAACCAGGCTTCGCTTTTTCATCAAAAATATATAGCGCAATGAACTATAAATTTTTAAGGCGATCACTTATGACCTACCTATTCATCGGGATAGGAAACGCAGGGGGAGCAATTCTCAATGCTTTACTGGAATATAAAGAGGTGAGAAGAGCCAAGCCAATCGTTATCAAGCCCGAGCCCGAGCCTGAAAAAGAGAGCAATAAGGATGATAAAATAGAAGCGACTCTAAAGAAAGTAAAAGGCGTTGAATTCGCCTTTTTATTCTCCGGACTCAGTGATTGCAATATAACGCCTCGTATAGCAGAAACGCTGACAGGGCTAAACGTAAAAATATTTCTTGTTGCCGTTCTGCCTGCGAACAGGCGAGAAAAAAGAGAAGAGAGGATAAATGCTTATTATTCAATGGAAAAGCTAAAAGAGTATGTGAACTCATTTATAATCGTTGATAACCAGAGGATAGCGCATCTTCCTAATTTCGAAGATTATTATCCCCGGTATAACAAGTATATCGCATCCTGTATCGCAGACATTCTTACCGGGACTTCACGCCCCGGTTCGTTACCCGAGGAGATGCAATTGTCTATGCCTATGGATGAGGTAGTAAAGGCTTTATCCTTTGATAATGAGCCCGGATATGTGGCATTATCGAGGGCTTCAGAGCTTACGAAGGGATTAGGGGGGTATATCTTCCCTTTTCTGAGGCACAAACCCCTTGACCTCGGAACACTGCTTCATGTTTCTTTGGATAAGCTCAGCGTTTCTGATGCACCGATAGGTGGTGAAAAGAGCATATCCTTTCTTCGAGTCCCGGAATATTATATTAGAAGTAAAAGTGTGGATAGGGAGCTAATAGAGGAATTCATGCTCTCGTATTCAAAAGAGTGCCATCTGGCTGTATTCACTACAGAGCGAAATATAGCAGCGATAACCAATTTGTTCACCTATAAGTTCGACCAATTGGAAAGACTGCGAGAGATAAGGGGGCTTGCGTATGAAGGGGTATAGGATATTTATTCCTCTTGCTCTTTTAGCATTAATCCTCATTGGTGTCGTCTTACTTTTCGCACTGGTTCCTTATTCAGACCTTGCAATAACCATTATACTCATCTTCATCCCTGCCGCAATAGGTGTATCGTTCTTAGTTCGATACATCGTTACGGTAAGGAAGAGAAGCATAAAGGAGAAGGTGATGGAGCGGGACATCGAGGGGATTGCAAATCGGTACATAGAGCAAATGCGAATTTTATACGATTTTGAAGATAAATATGCGATAAGCACAAAAGAATTCAGGAATGAGTTGGAGAAGGTAAAAGAGGGTTTGTTTGAGCTGGGATGCGAGGTAAATGGAAGGATAAAGATAGACAGAGTAAAGCTCAGGAAAGTAGTTTTTGCAGATGTTGAATGGGTGATTAAGATGTTCGAGGGTATAAAGGACAGGCATGAGGTGGTCCTTTATTCTCGGATGATAGATAAATGCAGAGATTATTTGGGCGGTATAAAAGAGCTTGAAAACGCAGGGTATGAGAATATACGAGGTCAGATAGAGCGGATAGAATCCAAGATAAGAGAGAGCGAAGGTGTTGAAGTGGATTCACTTGAGCTATCCATGTTTATGAATGGTGTGGCTTCAATCCTGGAAGAGGCGCTGAGAATCTGTTTGCGGGATGCACATGGTTTAGAAGTGGAAGGGAGAGAGAGTGCAAAAGCAGATACAGCCAGAATCAGAACCGATATAAAAATTGCCGAGCACAGCATAGAGCATGGGAACTACGAAAACGCATCAAAAGTATTGAAAAGCGTGATTGAAAGATTGATAGGGGTGTTGAAGGATGCGTTTGAAATGTATAAAGCTCACACGCTTGAGCTGACAAATGTAGTAGTTGAAATTTTGGATAAAGAAGAGGATAAAAAAGAGGTGGAAGAGATGAGAAAAGGCATCGAAGCATGCATGTTGCCTTCACAGATGCGAAAGCTGCGGGGACATGGTGATGCGCTCATAAGAAAATCCATGTCCACTTTGGAGGTACTGTATAGTAAGATATTCGAGATTGAGGGAGAAATAGCGAAAGAAAATCCGACAACGGAAGTCTATCCAGTGGAATATTGGACAAAAGATAAGATGGGCGAGATTGAGGAACTTAAGCCAATCTCAAAAGCGGACATCCGGGGATTTATTCATAGATACGGGCTTTTAGCTTCTGATGCACATTCGAGGTTGGTGTATGATTCCGAGAGGTTAAAGTATATAAAGCAAAAGAATATAACTAAAAAGTAATATTGATATATTAAAAGGAAAGAGGTATCAGATATATGGAACCCCAGAGTATAGGAATACTGATTGTCGTCATATTGCTAATCATAGAGGTAGTGGTGATGTTGACAAAGTTAAAAGTGGATAAGATGCTTCTTCTTATGCCCGTCATCGGTGTAATATTCGCCGTTATCTCTTTTGCGTTGAATGAATACCGGGATAAGATTCTTTCTTCTTTATCAAGCTCTGCTTCTCATGCTGTGATATATGTTATATTAGCAGTAGGAGTTATTTTTGGATTATTTAGTGTCGTGGTGTGGTTTAAGGGAGAGAAAGAAGCAAGAAGACTTAGTTCCACCGCAAAAAGCATAGATAGCACGGTTGCGGGGATTGAAAGCGATATGAGGGGGAGCGAGATGGAAATAGAGCATTTCGATGACGAGATGAGCGCTATTAAAAAAAAGGTAGAAGATTACGAATCGAAAGAGAAGGGGGTATGATGTCTGAGGGATGGAGAAGGGAGAAGATACGGTAAATAGGATTGTAATTGGTATTGGCGGGCAGGGAGGCATCATCGTAAATAATATATTGCGAATGCTGAGGTTCAAAGCAGGGAAAGTGCCGAAGAATGAGGAGTTTTTGATTATAGATACTGACCAGGCATCTGCGAACGCATGCAGCGAAGTAGAAGAGCGGAAGAAA
The DNA here is from genome assembly GCA_003160755.1 of Methanomicrobiales archaeon. Taxonomy (GTDB): domain Archaea; phylum Halobacteriota; class Syntropharchaeia; order Alkanophagales; family Methanospirareceae; genus QEXZ01. The sequence goes on along the minus strand of QEXZ01000005.1, from coordinate 10,228 downwards.
ATAATACTAAGCAGACCGGATACGATTTTGATGAAGAACTCCAATAGGTGGCTCCCTGACCCTTATCTCTCGGCTGCTGGTGCGGGATGTGGACAGCATCGGATATATGGTAGGGCGATGTATAATGTGCATCGAGAGAGAATATTCAGTGCGATAGGTTCTGCGGCGTCGGAATTGAAGAACAGAACAGGAGGAAAGGACTTCTTCATTCTGATGGTGTGCGCATTCGGCGGGGGAACGGGGTCAAGCATGCTGCTCGATGTTGCAATAGACATACGCGATTGGATTTCAAAACAGTTTGGATCTGAGCCGGTGATGTTTGGAATTGGTATTCTCCCTTCGAGCAAGGAATCCGTGCTTCCGACAGGTAATGCCCTCGGTGCGATGAAAGAACTTCATTTTCTTATGTCCCATACTGAGGACATCATAATAGAGGACAAGAATTATTCTAATCCTTTCAAATTGTTCTTCCTTTTAGGTAGAGACCTTCAAGGGCAGAACCGGGATGAAGAACTGGAAAGGGCGATACCAAGGTTCCTTCTCGACCTTGGATTCCTGCCGGGTGGAACGGTCGAAACGAAAGGCAAGTGGCTCGACCTCAATGACCTTCAGAACAGAGCAAGGGGTTACGAAAACAGGTTTGATTCCCTTGGTTACTACGAGTGCGTATTCCCTACTGAGAAATTGTTTTTGCATTATGACATTGAGGATGAGATACCTGTGATTAGACAGAGATTAGTAGAGATAGAGGCAAAAATATCGGATATAAGGGGGAAAATAGACTCACAAAGGGGAGAATTGGAAAGGTTCGAGGGCAGGATAAAGGACGTTCAGCGAGAGATAGATAGTTACGAATCGGCAGCGGGAATGTTTTCTCACGTGAATGCGGCTGCAACTACGGATGCAAAGGCAAAACTGGATAGAGCGAGGAAGAAATTATCGGGCTTGAAGGAGGAAGTGTTCGACCTTGAGATAAGGGCAAGCGACGCAGAGGAGGAGGAGAGACTGGCAGAGCGGAATTTGGAACGCCTTGAGGCGCTTAAGAACAAGCTTTTCCGGGAGGTGACTTCGCCGCTGAACACGAGGAGCTATCATCAGATAGAGTTATCAGAAGAGGAGATAAGGAGCTTAAAGCGGAGCAGAGAAGACCTGAAAAATCTCTCCTTCTTCGAGATTATGAAAAAGCTCGACCGCGAAGACGAGTACTTCAGGTGGACGCATTCGCCGATTAATGAGGGTGACATCATATTCAATCCGATGGTAAACTACCGGCATTCAATAGGGGATGCCATGACATCAAAATATATAGACATCCTTCACGATTACGGATTCCTGTTAGTAGATGCGCAAGGGAATGTGGTGAACGAGGAGGAGAAGTTCGGGCACTTCATCGCTGTGTTGAGCACAAGGGCGGACAATTTTGATGATGCAAGGCTTGGCGGTGGCGCATTTAAGAGCATGGTAACAGAAAGATTTACAAAGGATGCGGACGTTCTGAAACTGGATACACCAGCACGTGCACACAGCTTTGCCATGTACACGCTTATGATTGGGGTTCAACCATGGGCACCAGGTCCCGGGCTTCCGCCAAGACTTCGTGAATTAGAATGGCTTGAGAAAGCATATAGCGCAAGCGATTTCTCTAAACTGCCGCGACACCACTCTCTTTTCTATGGGACCCCAAAACAATTCTCCGTGATCACTGGGATATCGTACATACCGGGTGCGGAGGAAAAAAACAGGGATATGGTAACGAATTACTGGAGGGATTACGAGATAATAGAGCCCGAAGCAATCTGGAATAACGTTCCCATTGTGCTTGCACAGTGCTTGAAGATGTTCGATGATTTGCTAACCGGCCTGGATATGGCAGAGGACATAAAAAATCTTCGGGTCCCGGACCCGGAGAGCTACTCGATAGCAAATCTTACGATGCTGGTTCACGGACTTGAAAACGCGAGTAAAAGCATGGAAAAGGTGAAGAGATGGACTAAAGAGGCGGGAAGAGGATTTACACTCTTGAAAAACGAGCTTGATGAATTGGTAGTTAAATTAAAAGGTATGGAAGCGGGGACACCCGCTGAAGATAAAGCAGAGAAAATGCTGAGAATGATAGACGACTCCTCAAGAAATATGGAGATATTGCTTGACAGGATCGAAGACCTGTCGAACAGGTTCAGTGATGATATAAAATCAGTCATTGAAAAAGCGATGGTTTTTTTAGGTGCGATACCTTCTGAAGAGACCTCTTCAAGCGTGATAAGGCATATATCAAAGGCGGACGCAGAGATTTCGAGGATACGAGAGGATAGTGTGAAGGCAGCAAAGGGAATAAGAGAGATAGGCGGACCACTTGCAATGATGTTATCCTCATTAAAAGAATTGAAAAAGTTCGTAGAAGCGGGGGAAGTTGAAGTTGTTGAAGAGGGGAAAGAGAAGATGAAGGGAGAAGAGCTGCCCGATTTATCACTGAATATAAGGGGGAAAGAAGAATGAGCATAAGACGTTTATTTTATACTTCACTTGTTGTTTTGGCACTCGCACTTTTAGTTTTATCCGCGGGAATTGGAATTGCAGCAGTTCAGGATGTGCTGAGGCTTGATGAGGATGAGTCGTATGTCAACAATTTAGAACCGACAAGGGCAAATAAGACGAGCTATACGAAGTTTTTGGATAGCAAACAATTTGAAGGCGATAGGTTGGAATTCCACATATATGTGAGCAAGACAGGGAATCCCATTTTAGATGATTATGTCTTAGAGCTGAGGACAAATCTGGAGAATCCTGTATGGAAGTTCGGTGATGACTTCTCTCATTCTGCAAATTGGATTGTTTGGAAGGGAAAGGAAGAGCATGAGCGTATGGTTCCAAAGGTGATATTGTCTGGCGATGTTCCAAAACCAATAAGAAAAGTAAAAGAGCCGGAATTCGAAGCATACGACATCTATGGAATTGGCGAGGGTGAAGTGTATGTCGAATTAACTGTTGGGACGTCGAAGGATGGAGCGACATTAGAAACTATTATACAGCCATTGGGGCCGTCAATGAAGTTCTTATCAACGAGTGAAGGCATCCAGGATGCAAAGAGCGAGATAGAGAAAAATTTGAAAGAGGCGAGAGGTATGATTGGTAAAGAAACTGATTTGGAAAAAGATATATGGAAGTTATACGAGGAAGGGCATCCAGGTTGGGCATCTATGCTATCGGAACATTATAAGGAGCCGGTCGTGGCTGAGCGGCAACCACTCGGACTTTATGTCATTTTGTTTTTAATAGTGGGCTTGATATTGGGTTCCGGCCTTGTGTATGTGTATGTTTCGAGAGGAGGTGGTAAAGGAGTGGATGTAAGTCAGATTTCAGCGGAGTTGAATGATACATCGGGGAGAATAGAGGAGAAATCGAGTTCAATCAATGCGATATCAACGCGGTTTGCGAGGAGTGAGGATGATGAGAAGAGGGGTGTTGCAAGAGACTTGATACGGATAAGGGCGAGTTTGAATGAAATATCAAGTGAGATAAGAACGATTGCGGATAGGATTAAGGAACGATAAAAAACCTTTTTGCTGACGCAGATTAACACAGAAAGAAAGAAAGAATCCGTGTAAATCTGTGTAAATCCGTGTCTTAACTTAAATAGAAGGAAGTTATACTTTATTATACACAAATATAAAACAAGAAAGAGTAATAGAGAAGGAGAAGGAGCTACGAAAATGGCAACAAGAGGAAAAAAGGCTGCGGAAAAGGTGACGGTATTGATGGACAAGGTGGAGCGAATAAGGAACATCGGTATTATCGCTCATATAGACCACGGGAAGACAACTTTGACGGACAACCTGCTTGCCGGTGCGGGAATAATATCGAAAGAATTAGCAGGCGAGCAACTGTTCACGGATTTTTACCATCTGGAACAGGAAAGGGGGATAACAATATTCGCTGCGAATGCGTCTATGGTTTATGATTACAAAGGAGAAGAGCATCTCATAAATCTTATTGATACGCCCGGGCACGTGGATTTTGGCGGCGATGTGACGAGGGCGCTGAGAGCGGTTGATGGTGCTGTGGTTGTCGTTGATGCCGTGGAGGGCGCGATGCCGCAGACCGAGACCGTGCTGAGGCAGGCGATGAAAGAGAACGTGAAACCCGTTCTTTACATTAACAAGGTTGACCGGATGATAAACGAGCTGAAAGTGGATGCGCAGCAGATGCAAGTCCAGCTCAGTAAGATAATAGACAAGGTGAACAAGCTGATGCGTGGTATGAAAAAGGACAGATACGAGGACTGGAAGCTCGATGCGGTAAAGGGCAATGTCGCTTTTGGCTCCGCACTGTATAACTGGGCTATTAGCGTTCCTACGATGAAAAAGACGGGACTTGGGTTCAAAGAGGTGTTCGATTACTGCAAGCAGGGGAACATGAAGGAATTAGCGTTGAAATGCCCCGCGTATGAAGCAGTTCTTGATATGATAACAGAACATCTGCCAAATCCCGTAGAGGCACAGCAGTATCGAGTTCCCGTGGTATGGCAGGGAGATGCCGAGAGCGGGATAGGAAAAAGCATGGCAAGCTGTGATCGGTCGGGTGATGTCGCTTTTATGGTAACCAGCATCTCCGTGGACCCCCATGCAGGGGAAGTGGCTACCGGGAGACTTTTTAGCGGAACCGTGGAAAAAGGCACGGAAGTATTCATATCGGGCGTGTATAAAAAGAACAGAATACAGCAGGTAGGAATATTCGAGGGCCAGGAGCGTGTAGAAGTGGCTAAGGTACCTGCGGGTAACATAGTTGCGCTCGTAGGTCTGAAAGATGCGGTAGTGGGTTCTACGCTTTCGACCTCGGAGATAGTTCCATTCGAAAGTATGAAGCATTACAGTGAGCCTGTTGTCACGGTCGCGGTGGAAGCGAAGAGCACGAAGGATTTGCCTCGATTGGTAGAGGTGATCAGGAAGCTGGCGAAAGAGGACCCGATGATTCGCGTGGAGATAAACGAGGAAACAGGAGAACATCTGGTCTCTGGGATGGGCGAATTACATCTTGAAATAATCACGTATCGGATAGAACATGACGAGGGCATTCCTATCATCGCTTCACCACCCCTTGTCGTTTATCGTGAGACGGTGGAAGGGCATGCGGGTCCCGTGGAAGGTAAATCGCCGAACAGGCACAACAAGTTTTATTTTGAAGTCGAACCGCTGGGTGCGGAAGTAGTGGACAAGATACAGAGCGAAGGGATAACCGTAGGCAAAAACAAGGTTCTGATGCGCGATAAGCTGGTAGAAGCAGGAATGGACAAAGCGGAAGCAAAGAAAGTCCTTAATATCATTGAAGGGAACGTGCTGGTGGA
>QEXZ01000005.1:0-4787 GCA_003160755.1 Methanomicrobiales archaeon | reverse complement strand
GAAGGTAATGGAAGTAAGGGAAAGGAAAGGAATGAAGCAGGAGATGCCAAAGGCGAGCTATTTTATGTCGTCGTGACGTGATGTTGTGGTGGGTGGTGGCAAGAAAAAATAAATTATAGACACAGATTAATGCAGATTAACACAAACCTTTCTTTCAAAAAGAAAGTTAACTTTACCAAAGAAATTTGTTTTTCTTTTAGCACAGGTTTTCTTTTTTTGAAAAAGAAAAAGTGTTGCGTAAATCCATGTAAATCTGCGTCCTAAATAGGTAGAAGTTATACTTTATCTACAACCAGAAAACCTAAGCAATGATTGAAACGGTCTTAAAACTCTGCGTACTCGGCGCTCTCCGCGGTGGGTGATATGCTAAAAATCTCCTGGCCACGGCACGGTTTAAAAAGCAAGTTTCAAAGTAACTATCTCAAAAGGTTTCACCGTCAGTTCTATCCGTTCACCATCTATTTTCAACTCTTTTTTCACTTCTTCATCCTCTACCTCTTTTTCTAACATGTTCACCGCCCTGGCCGATTTTGGCGCTCCGAACAGTGTTATTTCAGCATCCGTTTCTTCTCCATTCGTTTCGTAAAATCTTATAATCACTCCATTCCCCTCCTCTTCCTTTTTCAACGCAGATAAAATGACATTCTCCGGCTCTATTTTCAAAAACGATTTTCTCAGAGGGTACTTCCTATCATCTCGCAACTGTATCGCATCAAGAAGATAGTTGAACTCGAGGGCGTGCTTGTAAGACGAAGCTTCTCGCCAATCGCCTTTGTGCGGGTAAATGGAATATTTGAATGTGTATCTTCTCAACTCCTGCGCATCCGGAACCGGTATTGCGGGACCTGTTCTACCATCGGAGGACAGCATTAAAACGCTTCTGAGCAGTGTTAAGTAGACGTCCCCATCTCTTACCTCATTCTCGGGTATTCCCTGATGAATCACGGTCAAGCCCTTCGTTCCATCGGAATAATCAAGCCATTTCAGCGAGGGGAATACACCGCAGGGTTCCTCCACCCATTCCTCTTTTGGCTTATAGTGCCACTGGTCGGTCGGTCGAGAAACAGCGCCAAATTGAGTCCCACAGGTATAAGTCAGGGATTTCATGTCCGTCGAGAACCTGACCCTGAGCCGTGCCCTCGGATGCTTGTCCATCACGGTCGTGATAAAATCTATTCTCGGAATGTCTTTATAAACGACTATTTTCTTTGAACATTCGAGGAATTTATGCCGCCATATAAGTGGCTCCAGTTTCTCCGTCAGCCGGTATGGCCATCGAAGGGAAAAATAATTGGTTTCGACATTGATAACACGTCTCAGGGGACTTTTATCTATAAAGAAATTCTCTAACCTGAATGAGCCGTACTTCACGCCCTCTCCCTTTTCTGTTTTCAACGGGATACCCAGCGTTTGTCGGTGGTAGTATAGGTCGCCGGTTTCTTCTTCCAGCACAAGCTCATTTGCCGTGCAAATCTTCTCTTGCTCCGCTCCTCTCTTCCCTATGGACACATCAATCAATCCTGTGGCTGGGTCCACCGTAACCCCAAAGAAGCAGTTTTCTATGGTGTTGCCCCGAATCATGATAAAATTAGGCTCATAAGCATACCGTCTCGGCTCACGCTCAAGGATTTTATACACCTTGTACCCCATTGCTGGAACCGTAGGAACGAACCCTATGCGGGCAAAACGCAACGAATCATCATCATACCGCGTGAATTTTATGACTTCTATTTCTATTTCCTCGTCTCCACTTTTTAATCCGTTAATCGCTACCAGTTTACCCTTGTCAAAACGCAGATTCATCTCTACCCAGTTCTTCACTTCCCACGACAGCGAGTTAAATACTATTATGTCCCCATAGCCATAGTCGTAGCTCGGCATCGCTGCTGATGCCTTCATAGAGCTTTGAGATTCGGCCTTTGCCTCTGCTTCCGTATCGATTACCTGGTTATGTGTGCAAAGGCAGCGGGCGGCCAGTTCAGTATTGAAAAAGTCATGGAAGTGCCTCACCTCCTCATAACCCTCGTCCATACCTGTTCCCGGGGTCACATCATGAAATGCGATATACAGAATTTTTCGCCATGCATTTCTCATACCCTCGGAGGGGTAGAGGTCATTCAAGAGATAGTTTACCGCGCTCCATCGCTCGAAACACGCCAGCCAGGCCTCATAAATGCAAAGCTCCTGCTTTATCCACATTCTGCTCGAGCAGCAATTCGGAAATACTTCTGAGTACTTACCCGAATACATCTCGCCCTTCCGCACGTCCATCTTAATATTCCGGTCTTCTATTTCCTTCTCCAGTGCCTCAAAGAATTCACACGGCGTGGCTATCTTCATCTCTGCTACTTTCCCTCGCTCGTCATTCCACGTGCGCACCGCTTCTAATGTCTCTGGCTGTGGTATCATTACTCCACTTCCGGAAGGCATCAAGATGTGTGAGGTCACCGCCAGGTTCTTGAGTTTCTCATAGCTCTCATCCAGCTTTGTCAAGTCTAATCCTGCGCGGTATCCTAAAGGCATCCAGTGAGCCAAAATCCGCGTTCCATCCAGGGCATCCCATAGGAATTCCGAAGGTTTTCGCTTCGTTGCCCCCCTTCTTAAAGCGACATAGCGGTATCCCGATTTTTTGTATATCTGCGGTAGCTGGGCATTCAACCCAAAGCTGTCTGCCTGCCACATTACCGGGACGTCAACCCCGAATTTCTCCTTCACGTATCTTTTACCAAGCAGGATTTCCCGTATCAACGTTTCTCCCTCCGGGAGCATTGTATCGGCCATCAGATATTCCCCGTCAGCAATTTCTATCTTACCTCTCTGTATGCTCTTCGCAATCTTTCTGAATACTTCGGGATACCTCTTCTCCAGCTCCTCCAGCAGAAACGTCTGCTCTATCAGGAACTTGTAATCTGTCTGCTCAACAAGCTCTGCCACCTCCTTCAGAATGGCCACCATGTTGATGTAAAAATAATCCTCCTTCGTGAATACCCAGATGGCATCATAATGCGTGTGCGGAACGAGATAAATCGTATCTTTCACTTCCGCTTTCTCTTCTTTCTTTTCAAGGGTTGTCATAAGTCTATGTTAATATTTCTCAATTATTAAAAATATCTACAATAAAAGAAGATATATAGTAATGGTAAGCATAAATATAGCGTTTGCGCATCACAAAGGCGGGACAGGCAAGACCACTTCTTGCATAAACATCTCCGGATACCTTGCATTATGGGGTAAAAAGGTGCTTGTTATTGACTTGGACCCGCAGGCAAATGCGACATCCGCACTTGGCATTAACAAAAATAGTATAGAGGAATCAATGTATGACGTGATGGTTGGAGATGTGAAGATGGAAGATGCTATCTTAGAAACGGAGATAGAAAACATCCATCTTGCTCCTGCCACTCTTGACCTTGTTGGCGCGGAATCACACCTGTACAGAACAAACAACAGAATATCTGTCCTTAAACGCAGAATAGAGGGCATAAGAAAATACTATGACTACATAATGATAGACACGCCACCAGGTCCGGGTCTTTTTATTATTAATGGTGTTGTAGCATCAGATTACACAATTGTCACGCTTGACCCCAGCGTTTTTGCATTAGAAGGGATTGAGACACTGAGCATGACTTTTGATGACATTAACGAAAGCAGCGGCATCAAAATAAATCCGCGGCTCGCTATTCTCACCAGATGCAACAAGGCATCGTTATTTTCCAGGATTGTGGGGAAAAGGGACCCTGTAAAGGAAATCAGAAAGGGCATGAAAAGTTCTTTTGATTCTGTCTATACCGTGCCTTACGGGGTTGAGGTTTATGAAGCGCAGTTGAAAGGCGTGCCAATATCGCATTACAAGCCGAGGTGTAAGGCAGGGGTTGCATATAAAAAAATCGCCGAGGTGGTGATGACATAGAATGCAGGATACAGGAGGGGTGTAAAATCTCGTGGGAATCTGTGTAATCTTGTGGTTAAAAAATGAGGGGGTGATATAAATATGGAAAAGAATAAGATAAGGAAACCGGGTAGGAAGGCATTGTTTGAGGATGTAGAAGTGGAAGGAAAGGAGGAGGAGAAAGAGGAGAGGGGGGGTGGAATGGTAGAGGGGGAAAATGTTAGAAGAGGAGAAACAGAAGAGGAGTATAGAGAAAGGCAGTTGAGACGCTTGTTAGAGGCAATGGACGCTTTTAAGGGCGGTGACTTAACAATAAGGCTGCCAAAAGAGAAATACGATATATACGGCGAACTGGCAGACTCATACAACAAAATGGCTGAGAGGGTTGGGGGAGTTACAACAGAGATGCACCGGGTGGCAAAGGTTGCAGGCACAGAAGGCAAACTAACCGAACGCGTATCAGTACCAGGTGTTGCAGGCAGTTGGAAAGAGTGTGTTGACACCTTAAATGGTTTAATTGGTGCTATCGCAGAATTCACGCTTGAAATGGGGAGAATACTTGACAATATCTCCAGGGGCAATTTGACAGAGAAGTTTGCAATACCCCTGACAGGCGACTTCAGAGTAATGTCTGACACCGTCAATAAAACAGTTGACCGTCTCAATCTAATTGGCGGTGAAGTATCAAGGGTAACAAGGGAAGTAGGAGTAGAAGGGAAACTTGGTGCGCAGGGAGAAGTGCCGGGTGTTGCCGGTGCCTGGAAGGAGCTGACTGATAATGTGAACACGCTGGCTGCAAACGTGACAGATCAGATGAGAGATATTGCTAAGGTATCCACCGCAATCGCCGATGGCGACCTCACGCAAAAAATCACCGTGGATGTAAAAGGAGAGA
>QEXZ01000049.1 GCA_003160755.1 Methanomicrobiales archaeon | reverse complement strand
AAGTATCCTCAGTTTTAACTCCCCTTCAGATTTATACCTTTGGTGTTGCTGCTACGATTGGAATCCCGTGCATAATCGCGTTAGGCATGTATATTAAAGAATTTGGGTTCAATAAAGCGGTGCTTTTAACCGCAGCATCAATACTGTATGGTTTATTATTCGCAGGTTTAGCTTGGAGGCTAATATCGCTTTTTTGAGGTTAAATGATGATAAAAATGATTAATATTAAGAGACTAAAAATTAGTTTATGCTGCAAGACATATTAATTCCCTTAATTGTAGTGGGGTTAGCAGAATTAGGCGACAAAACGCAGCTATCTACCCTGCTTTTAGCATCAAAAACCAAAAAGCATATACAATTATTTCTCGGTACGATACTGGCATTTTTGATAGTAGATGGAATAGCGATTCAGAATGGGGAGATAAGACACAAATTGCCGCGGGATTGTTTGCAACCAGATACAGTGGCTTAATGGTTTTAACAGGGGTTATGATGGCGTTGAGTTTGCTTTCCATAATTGCAATCTATACAGGTAAATTCATTTCGGATAAGGTGAATAGAGAAACATTGGCGAAAATTGCTGGAATTTCGTTTATATTGATGGGTGTAGCCTTCTTTTTGTAACCACAAGATTACACAACACTTTTTCTTTTTTACAAAAAGAAAACCTGTGCTAAAAGAAAAACAAAGAGAATGTTTTTAGTCAAGGTTTTTACCGAAGGTAAAAAAGTTGTTGTTAAACCTTTTCTTTCTAAGAAAAGGTTTCTTGTTAAATCTCGCGGTTTTTTACATCAGCTATACAAATAGAAGGGGAAAAAATGAGTGATTACGCGACGACCCCTATTGCGCCTGTCCGAGAGGGGGATACATGTTTGCTACTCCCCTTTTCTATACTGCCCCCGCTGTATTTCCTTTTAAGATAGCGTTCACACTGCTTTAATCTGTCATAGCCCAGCATCGTGCCAAGAATAAAGTCCTCCTCATCCGTCAGGTTTGACAATGACGTGAATTTCATCTGCTTGATGATATCAAAAAATAAAAAAGGAATTAAAGCAGAGTTAAAGCGCTTTAGCAACCTTTAATCCCCAGGCTTCGGCGTCTTCAAATGCGGGCTCAACCACTCCATCAACCTTGAATCCTTCGGCGACAATTTCCGCACCGCATTTTTTCAGCGTTTCTTCGAGCATATCTACCGCCGCGCAGAACGAATCAGTGTACCCTTCGCTATCTCCCGGCCCAAAAACCGCTGCCTTTTTCCCTTCCAGCGATACGCCGTCCATCGCTTCCTGGAAATCCACGAAATCATCCTGCAAGTCGCCCTCGCCCCACGTAGAGCATCCGAATAGAATCGCATCATTGTCCGCGAGTTCATCAACACTTGCTTCTGTCACGTTCTTCACCGTTACCGACGCCATCCCTTCCTCAAGTCCTGCTACTACATGCTCTGCCAGCATTTCCGTATTCCCCGTTGTCGAACCAAATACCAAAATCACGTTTGCCATCTTTTATCCCTCCTATCTTTGTGTAGGTGTCAGGTTTGAGGTGTTAGGCTTGAGGTACGCTCACACCTGACAACTCACCCCTCATACCTTCAATGATATGTATGGTTGTTAGGTGTATAAATACCAAACCCTAAAAAGATTAGGAAGAGCGTAAAAGCCGAAATTAGTTGGGTTTGAGGGCTCTATCCGAAACGTGTTTCCAGTGATAAATCACTTGATTTTTAGACCGTGCCCGTGGGAGGCATTCCAGAAGGTGCTAACCTAACCACAAGATTACACCGATTTTTACAGAAACTTTTTCTTTCAAATAACAACAAAATCGCGCTCATATTTGCGATATAACAAAAGAAAAAGATGTCACTAATAAAATATATTGTAGGTAGACGAAAGATTCGCTGAGAATGCAAATACAGATGTATGCAACGCTGAAACGCGAAAACACATATTTACATATCGAAATACTACCCGTAACACCCATATCATTTGTTATGTTTGTACTATTTGTGTCATTTGTAATAATTACATTTTTATATCCAACGGATTAAAAGTGGTAGAAGGTATAAAAGATACTAAGAGTAGTGTAATAACCCACCCCCAATGTCATATAATCCTCCTCTTTTTCGTGCCCTTGTGTCATATAATATTTTAAGTTGTCTAAAAACCCTTTGAATTGCGAATAAATTTTTTTAAGCCGTTTTCCAATACCTGTGTCATATAACCTACATTATACGACATGCACTTGAACTCGGATAGTCACCATAATGTTTACACTTTTATGTCTCTTTATACCATCAGTTACTATTACACTTTTGATTTTGATAGCCCCAACTACCCCACCTCCTTGTACAATAACTAACCATTTCTCTATGCTATTTGTCTATACAGTAGCGGACTACTCTTCAGCCTTTTCTATATCCTCAGCCTCTTCTACTCTTTTTCCTTTTTCGATAAGTTCGATTATATGCACCTTCATCGTTATCCCTTTGTCTATCGCTTTCTTCCTTATCGCTTTATGCAAATCCTCTTCCAAATCCAAAGACACTTTTACCATTTTTGTTATCACCAATGTTTTCATTGATTTACGTGTTTATAGTCATTCCGAAAATTAACCACAAGATTACACAGATTTCCACGAGAGCAACACAATAGTGGCAATAGTTTTTCCATGTTTCATTGGCGATTTTATCCTCTATTAAACACTATTTCTTGTGTTAATCTTGTGAACTCTCGTGTTTTATCAATTGCAATTTGTTACTGGAATGACTATAATACGCCTTTTCCTTTATCTTCAAATGCTTATTACTTGCCGAGTGATTACACAAAGATTCAATGGGCGGTGGGGACAATGCATCCGCTGGAGATACGCGCTAAATTGTATTGTTCCGGTGGCGAATTTTTCTGGGGACAATATCTTTATATAATAGGAAGAACAAAGTTAAGATGGGCGTGATAAAGAAGGGGAGAGGTGAAATGGAAGCTCTAAAATTTTATGTGAAGATTGGAGAAAAGGGAAGAATTGAGTTACCTGAATTGGGAGAACTAAAGGGAAGAAGAGCAGAAATAATAATACTCCCGCTGGAGGAAGGAGGGAACATTGAAGACCTGCTTCGGGCTTCAGAGAGCAGTTTAGATTTTTGGGACAATCCTATTGACGACGAGGTGTGGAATGAGATATAAGCTAAAGCAAAGAGAGGTGGTTTTAATTCCCATCCCATTTAGTGATTTAAAGTCTAAGAAGAGGCGTCCTGTAATTGTAATATCTAATAATGTTTACAATCAAAAGACCGAAGACATCGTAGTCGTAGCAATTACTTCCAACATAGAAAAGAAAGATTACACTCTTTTAATCACTCAGAACGACATGGAAGAAGGTAATTTACCAAAAGATAGCATGATAAGAGTGGATAAAATATATTCTTTGAGCCAAACGATCGTGGCGAAGAGATTGGGGAAGATTAAGCCAGTGACCTTTGAGCGTATTGTGACTCTCTTAGACAGATTGATAGCTTCGGCTGGATAAGTAAAAGTTCTTAGCAGGGATGAGACGAAGAGGGAATACATATGGATGAACATTCAAAATCGAGTTTCGGATTTGTGATCCTTAAGATACCATGCACCTGACCAAAGAAGAAGAGCGGATATGCGAAGGAGAAGAAGGATGGACGAAGAAAAAGGCAATGGAGATACTCGTCGCAATAGGTGACATAAACAGTGCTTCAAAATTGATACCAATAAAAAGCGCACACGTATCTGGCGTATCTTACAAAACCATCGGTGACGCTTTTGAATTCATAAAACGCCTTGAGGGCACGGTAAAAGTAAAAAGCACCTTAAATCCCATTGGTATGGACACCGAGAAATGGGCGGAAATGGGCATTTCTGAAGCGTTTGCGGTTAATCAAACAAACGTGCTTGATGCGTATAAAAAACTTGGCATCTCCGCCGAATGCACCTGCATTCCTTACCTTATCGGTCATGCACCGGCAAAGGGCGAACACATCGCATGGGCGGAATCATCGGCTGTTTTGTACGCTAATTCTGTCCTGGGTGCGAGAACGAATATGGAGGGAGCACCTTCGGCTCTTGCCGCTGCGATCATAGGAAAAACACCTTTTTATGGACTTCACCAATCTGAGAACAGGAAGCCGGAGATAAGAGTGTGTGTGAACTGTGCCCTCGCAGATGCGGACTACAGCGCCCTCGGGTTTCTGATAGGCAATCTTGTAGAAAACAAAATACCGCTGATAGAACTTTCCCCTTCCTCGCTTCCGAGCAAAGATGAGCTGAAACATTTATCTGCCGCGATAGGAGCCACAGGCTCCGTAGGTATGTATCATATAAAAGGAATAACGCCAGAAGCAGAAATGGGCGTTGATGAAAAGAAGTTGAATTTAGAACCCGATGAGAAAATAGAGATAGAAAAAGAGGATATAGAAGCATTTTACGTCAGCTCCAGCGAACCCGACGTGATAGCGATAGGCTGCCCGCATTGCTCTTCTATCGAACTGAAACGGTTATACGAACTCTTGAGAGCAGAATGCGAAGGTAAAGGAAGAAAGATAAAAAAAGATCTCGAGTTCTTTATATTCACCGCACGTGCAGTAATGCAGAACACTCAAATGCAGCAAATAGCGGAGCGAATAGCGAGCTACGGCGTCAAGGTGATTTGCGATACCTGTTTCGTGGTGTCCCCTGCTTTTGAGCACTACGATTGCGTATTGACCAACTCGGGTAAAATGCTGCGATACGTGCCTCTTCTGTGTGGGGATGCGGAAGTGAAGTTGTGCAAGACGGAAGAGTGTATTAGGAAAGCGTTTTGATATTGTTGTTCGTGAACATGACGCCAATACTCATTTTTTTCCTTGCTTTGGTTCTCATCTTAGTCATGACTACTTGGCTCAAGATCCATCCTTTTTTGAGTTTGATCACCGTGTCAATCTTTGTAGGGATTTTGGCTGGCAAACCTTTTGAGGCACTTGAATCCATTTTGACGGGCATGGAGCGAGTGATTTACCATCTTGGACTGATCATCGTGTGCGGCAGTATAATTGGCATGACCTTAGATGGAATTGGCGCAACCTCTGTAATCGCAGATGATATTATACGAATATCGAAAAAGCCCGTCCTCGCATTGAATTTGCTCGGTTTTCTGGTTGCTATTCCGCTCATGTGCTGCATATTAGCCTATGTGATCTTCATACCGATAGCCAGAGAGATTGCTTCTAAGTTGAACATCCCGGTAGGAGTAATTGCCACCTCGCTGTGTCTGGGCACCCTCGCATCATACGAGCTTATTTATCCAGCACCCGGCGTTTATTCCGCAGCAAAAGAACTGGGAGTTGTGGGTGCTGACATTGTTATACTCGGTCTTATGCTCGCTATCCCTACCACATTAGTCGGCTACTTGTATGCAGAAAAGTTCTGCAGGTTCGGGAAATCCCCAACGAGCGTAGCAGAAAAGCGGGCGAAGGTAAATATAAGTAGATTAAAGGCATACCCACCCCTTGTTGTCCCAATAACACTTATTCTCTTGAATATTGCTATTCCAACTTCTGTGCCAGTACCTGTGCTAAGTTTTATGGGCAATCCAAATGTAGCATTGTTGATAGGGGTTTTGCTCGCTTTCATCGCTGCTCATTCCTTCGGACTTGCCGAGATTAAGATATGGACAGAAGAGGCGGTAGGAAGAGGAGGGGCTATACTCCTGGTTTTATGTGCCGGAGCTGCTCTTGGCTCTACGTTAGCAATGACAGGAGTTGGTCAAGAAATTGGTAAGATGGTTATTAACTCGAACTTGCCACTGATACTCATTCCTTTTTTGGTCGCAGTTGCGATTCAGAGTGCTCAAGGCTCGAGAGTCGTAACCATGCTGGTTGTCCCCGGTATATTAATTCCTGCTCTTCCTGAGCTCGGTTTGCCATTGGAAATTGTATTAATGTCTATAGCATCCGGCACTTTTCTTGTATCGCATGCAAATGACCCTTATTTCTGGACTATGATAGAACTCGCTGGGATGGAGCCTTCCTCGGGCTATAGATGCTACACGGTCGGTGGAATTGTAATTGGGGCTGTAGCTTTTCTTATGACAATTGTCGTCTATTTGATGGTGTATTAACTTGACAATGTCCGATTAACCACAAGATTACACAGATTCCCACGAGAAATTTTTTGTTTTTCTTTTAGCACAGGTTTTCTTTTTCATAGCGCAACATAAAATGGAACGATTAAAGCCCTTGCACTTGAAAGTTGACTCAATGCAGGAAACAAAACGCAGCTCTTTTAGATTTGAGAAGGTTGAGTTATACCTGCCTTTTATACTTATCGCACTCGCATTCGCTCTTAGATTCTATAATCTCGATTTTCGCCCGTTCCACCATGATGAGAGCGTGCATGCACATTTTTCGTATCTGTTGTTCAAACAAGGCATATATGGATATGACCCCAAGTGGCACGGCCCTTTTCTATATTATTTAACCGCCGCGATGTACCGCTTATTTGGAGATACTGAATGGATTAGCAGGCTAATGCCCGCTCTTTTTGGCGTCGCTCTGGTTGCACTACCCTTTGCGCTCAAGAAACAACTTGGTTTCAAGGGCAGTTTTATTACCGCTTTTCTTCTCGCTATTTCCCCCTCTTTTCTTTATTATTCACGATTTTTTAGAAATGACATTTACATAGCGTTCTTCTCATTAGCTGCTGTGGTCTGTGTCATACATTATATAGAGAAAAGGAGGCCCCTTCTCCTCTATCTCGCATCTATCCTCTTTGCTCTCGCGTTGTGCACAAAAGAAAATGCCTACATAATCTCCTTTATCTTCTTTTCTTTTGCTGTCTTCTATGCCCTCTACACCTACAAACGAAGTACGGCAAAAGCATTAATGACGATTTTAAAGCTTCAATGGCTGCCGATTACCATCTCGTTGTCAATCATCGCGATAATCTACACCTCCTTTTACAG
The DNA here is from genome assembly GCA_003160755.1 of Methanomicrobiales archaeon. GTDB lineage: Archaea > Halobacteriota > Syntropharchaeia > Alkanophagales > Methanospirareceae > QEXZ01. The sequence continues at coordinate 3,624 of QEXZ01000049.1, read as the reverse complement.
CTTCTTCTTCAAAAACCCGCAAGATTCTTTCGCGCTTTTCCGCGCAGTATCTCACTGGGCGTCATACAGTGCAGGACCCACAGGTCCTTTTTACTTTTATGCCGTGCTATCTTCATTGTACGAACTCCCAATTCTTATTTTCGGAATTGCCGGGATTTTATATTTCGCACGTAAAAAGGACTTGTTAATGATTTTTATGTCTTATTGGGCGATCAGCAGCTTCTTTATTTATTCCTTCATACACGAAAAGGCACCATGGATTCTGCTTCACTTGCTTCTGCCCCTAACGTTTATCGCGGGGAAGTTCGTGGCGGAAAAGCTTTCATTAAAACGTGTTGAAAGAGAAGACGTATATAAACCCCTTTTCACGGTGCTTACGATTATTATCTTAGCTTTTTGCGTATACACGTCTGTTAATCTGAATTATCATCATTTTGATGACCCCGCCGAGCCTATGGTGCAGGCAGCACAACCACACCGCAGTTTTAACGAGTTCGTTGCAAAACTAAACGAGGTTTCCGCTGAGCACGAGGGCTATGAAACGAGAATCCTGGTCATGGATAACGCCGCAGTAACGCAATATCTCTGGCATCTGCGTCATTACAATAGGATAGAGTGGAATCCCGGTCCAAGAGAACTCGATGCACCAGTAATCCTCATATCCCGGGATAAACAGAATACCACGCAAAATCTCACCGGATATTGCCAATTTAACAGTTCTATCATGCAGTGGTATAATTATCCATTAACAGCATCAGATTGTCTATCGTTCGCATCGCCGGATTACTTGTTTTTCCGGCAAATCGGCAAAGAACCGACTAAAACCGGAGTTGTGTTGTTTTATAAATCCGAACAATAAATAAGTTTTTTCTTTTAGCACAAACATTTCTTAAAAAAAAAACAAGTCTTTTTTTCTTTTAGTACAGGTTTTCTTTTTTTGTAAAAAAAAGAAAAAGTGTGATGAGAACAATAGTGATAGGGGGAGGACTTACTGGCTTATCTGCCGCTTATTTCTTGTGCACGCACCGTGGCAGTGACAAGGACAGTGAGGAGGTCATCCTCGTGGAAGAGGAAGAGAATCTGGGTGGCTTAGCAAACAGCTATGCCCGAGGAGGATATTCCATCGAGAAATTCTATCATCATATTTTTAGTGACGATGTCATTATTCAACAACTAATCAAAGAGCTCGGTTTGCTTGAAAAACTCGAATGGCGCATAGGAACCACAGGTTATTACATAAACGGTAAAATCCATCGCCTGAACACGCCGCTCGAAATATTGAAGTTCGATTATCTCTCCTTTTTCGATAAGGTTCTTTTAGCAAAGGCGGTTCTCAGTGCACGTCGGCTAAAAGACCCTCTGGTCTTTGATGAGTTCCCGGCAACGAAATGGGTGATTGAAAAAACAAATCGGTCTGTTTATGAGAATTTCTTTGAACCACTATTCAAGAGCAAATTTGGCTCGTACAACTCCATTTCGGCTGCATGGCTCCTGAGCAGGATAAAACTTAGGTCAAACAGGACATTTAAAGGAGAGCGACTGGGGTATCTACGAGGCGGATTTCAGCAACTCGTGGACAAAATGGCGGAAAAAATTGAATCGCAAGGATGCGAATTGAGAACAGGTTGTAAGGTCAAGGAACTTGCGATAGAAAATAACAAAGTCGCCGGTGTGAACACATCCAAAGGCTTTATCGCTTCTGATAGCGTTATAGTAACCACGCCGTCGTTGACTAAGACTCTTTCAATCAATAAAATAAAGTACCAAAACACTATTTGTGCTCTCTTTGGAACGGAAAGAAGTTTGATGGATGGCATTTACTGGTTGAATATAAAGGCCGAGGTGCCCTTTGGCGCCATTATCGAACATACCAACTTTGTTCCTCGTGCTGACTACGGCGAGAATTTATTTTACGTGGTGTCTTATGTGCATGAAAAAGATCCGATATGGAGAAGGAGCGACGAAGAGGTCGTTGATTTGTATCTTGACGGGATAGCGAAGATGTTTCCCGATTTCCACCGGGAGGACGTGAAGTGGTGTGGATTGGCAAAGAAAAAGTACACTGCTCCGATATATGAGCTTGGCTATAAAAACAATATCCTTCCCTATTCTTCGCATATTAAGGGACTATACCTTGCAGGGATGTTTTCTTCTCCTAACTATCCCGAGCGAAGTATGAATGGTGCAATCCGAGCTGGTTTTGAGTGCGCAGAAGTGATAATAAACCACGAGATTTCACAAGATTAACCCCCAGAAAATAGAAAATAAATTGTTGACACAGATTTACACAGCCAAGATGAAAAGACCGATGGATTTAATAATAATGAAATCGTTTATTGAAAATGAAGTTGAAGGAAATGAAGATTAGCAGTCGGCTAAAGGGAGGTACATACGAAGTAAGTTTCGGATATAACCCCAAAATGGAAGGATATACGACATTAATGCCGGATATACTAGAGTTGGGCGAAATTCGCGCGATAATGAGTTGAAAAGGAAGATAACAATATGAACAATTATATTCATGGATACTCAGAGCAAGAATTAAAAAGACTGCAAGATCAAGCAAACACACTTGATGAATTGTTACATTATGACTCTATTTTTCCTGAGAATTCAAAGATATTAGAGACTGGTTGCGGTGTTGGTTCTCAGACAAAAATAATTGCTCCAAAAAATCCTTCATGCCATTTTACTTCAATTGATATTTCTGAAACATCACTTGAAAAGGCAAAAACAATGATTCAAGCATTGAACATTAAAAATGTAATGTTGCAAATTGGTGATATTTTTGATTTACATTTTGAAGCTGAGTCATTTGACCATATATTTGTATGTTTTGTTCTAGAACATTTATCAAATCCTGTACAAGCATTGCTAAATTTGAAAAAAGTATTACGAAAAGGTGGTACGATAACAGTGATTGAAGGGGATCATGGTTCAGCGTATTTTTATCCACGTAGTGATGCTGCGCAAAAAGCTATTAATTGCCAGGTGCAATTACAAGCATTGCATGGCGGAAATGCCCTTATTGGTAGAGAAATTTATCCTTTATTATATAAAGCAGGTTTTTCAGATTGTTTAGTATCTCCTCGAATGGTTTATGTTGATTCAAGTAAACCATTTTTAGTTGAAGGTTTTATAAAAAATACGTTTACTGCAATGATTGAGGAAGTTGAAAAGGATGCATTAAATAACTCATTAATAGATAAATACGAATGGGACCAAGGGATAAAAGACCTCTATCGGACAGCAGAAAAAAATGGAGTGTTTTGTTATACTTTTTTTAAAGGTAAGGCTATAAAGAAATAATCATTAGTATGAAATCGCGCGAATTTCGCACAACACAGCGTATGCGCTTCTCTCCCTGTCGGTTGCTCGGCCTTCGGCACATTTACCTTCGCTTCGCTCCGGCAAACGTCGCATACGCCGGGAACGTCATATAAAATTCCGAATCCATCCTTGTGAGAAATTATTAAACGCCAATATAATTGGTGAGAGTGATGGAACATAAATCTATAAGTGAAGATTGAAAAGAAAGGGTTGCATTTTTAGGGCGGATTAATATTTACAAAAATACAATACAAAATAAAACTCTAACCCAAACGCAACCATGACCAAAGAAGT
>QEXZ01000048.1 GCA_003160755.1 Methanomicrobiales archaeon | reverse complement strand
TCAGTGAGGAACCGCTCTTTTCGTCCAGTTTCTTTATGTACTGCTCTTCATGCTTTAAATCACGACCGAAGGGGACGGGGAACTCTATGCCCCCCCACTCGCCTGAGCAGAGGAAATGAGCCGTATCGTCCAATCGAGCCACTGTATCTAACGGGAAGAACTCATCGTCCTTGTGGGTGAACGGGTTGAACTCCAGAAACCCGAATTGCAGTTCGCGATAAAACAGGAATAAAGCTGTTATGAGGTCGTTGTAAGCAGTCCTCACGTCAGTGCCCATACCATCCAAAACGGGAGAGAGGTCAACATCCTCTATCTTTGCATCTATGGGAACATTGATGGTGGTAACCATGTCCCAGTTAGCCTCTATGTCCACTCCTCCTTCTGTCGAGAAATGGATATAATCACCCTCTTGATTACCGGTGAAAGCCAGGTAATATTCTTTATCATGCTCTATGAAAGGCTCAATGAGGAAGTGCGTGAGCTTCCCTCGGGCTTTGCCCATCTCCACGATGCTGTTCCTCTTCTCCTCTATCCAGTTCTTTGCCTCATCATAGGTGGCGTTCATCAGTATGAGCCCGTGCTTGCCCCTCTTTCCAAATAGTTGGTCGGGCTTTACCACCAGTTTGCTGGTCTTCAGCCAGGGCTTATCAGTGCTTACGGCTTCAATGCTCCTTTCAGGTGTGACCAGAGCGACTCTGCCATTGTACTTTAACTTCCCGTTCGAGAACCTCTCTATACGTTTAGCCAGGATATTCTTGGCATCGTATTCCCTTATACCTCTTTGTGCCATATTTATCTTATCCCTCCTATTCTATTTATTTTCCAACCTTTGCCTTTACCCAGGGCAGTTTACCCCCCGTCTTCAATATCTCGGCATCAAGTTGTGAAAGGGAGTGTGTAAGTTCGATTTCAATATCTCGTGTCAGATTTCTGAGTCTGACATCGTCCCGCAATTCTCCTATAATAACCTCTAACTTATCCGCCAGGTCTATGGAATCGTAGTCTGCGGAATCCTTAAATGTCAGAGGCACTATTCCAAAGTTTATCAAGTTCGCGAGATGGATGCGAGCGAAAGACTTGACAATCACCGCCTTAACGCCCAAATATTTGGGTGCAAGAGCGGCATGCTCTCTACTCGAGCCCTGACCGTAGTTCTCACCACCTATTATAAACCCACCACCTCGGTCCAGAGCCCGTGAAGGGAAATCGGGGTCAATCGCCTCAAAAACATACTTCGATATTTCCGGTATGTTGCTCCTCAACGGAAGGATTTTCGCTCCTGCAGGCATGACGTGGTCGGTGGTGATGTTGTCCTCAACCTTGATAAGCACTTCTCCCTCCAGAGTATCAGGCAGTGGAGGGAAATCAGGCAGTGGCTTAATGTTCGGGCCCCTCATAATCTCTACTAAATTGGCTGGCTGCTGCTCTGATTGAAGTGGCGGTAAAAACATGTTGTCGTTGATTATAAACCGCTGTGGCATCTCTATCTGAGGGCAATCGCCGAGCTCCCGTGGGTCTGTGAGAACGCCGTTAATTGCCGTAGCTGCTGCGACTTCAGGGCTTACAAGGAATATCTGCGCGTCCTTTGTTCCGCTCCTGCCCTCAAAGTTCCTGTTAAACGTTCGTATAGATATGCCCTGCGAAGATGGTGCGGCGCCCATACCTATGCAAGGACCGCAGGCGTTTTCAAGTATCCGAGCACCAGCAGCTACGAGATACTGCATCTCACCGCTCTCAATGAGGTGCTCCACCACCTGCCTCGAACCCGGGTTTATAGTAAGATGCAGATTATCTGCAATCGTATGCCCTTTCAGTATATTTGCCACTATTTTAAGGTCGCGTAACGAGGAGTTGGTACACGAGCCAATTGCTACTTGCTGCACCTCCATCCCTGCGATCTCTCTCACCGGTTTGACGTTCCCCGGACTGTGAGGAATAGCAACCAGTGGCTCTACTTCGCTCAGGTCAATCTCTATGATTTCGTCATATCCCGCATCTGCATCGGCTTCAAGCGAAACCCATTGGTCACCACGTGCCTGTGCTTCCATGAAGCTCCGTGTCACTTCATCGCTCGGGAATACGCTCGTTGTCGCTCCTGTTTCAGTGCCCATATTAGTTATTGTCGCCCTCTCTGGTACGCTAAGCGTCTCGACCCCGGGACCAAAGTACTCCAGCACCTTTCCCACACCGCCTTTTACATCTATCCTGCGAAGGACTTCCAGTATGACATCCTTGGCTGAGACCCAATCAGGGAGTTTCCCTGTCAGTTTTACACCCACAATCGTTGGATATTTTATCCTGTAGGGCATACCTGCCATGGCGACCGCCACGTCAAGACCACCCGCACCTATGGCAAACGAACCTATACCACCCGCCGTAGGTGTGTGGCTGTCAGAACCAATCAGCGTCTTGCCCGGACAGGCGAATCTTTCCAGGTGGAGTTGGTGACAGATACCATTACCCGGGCGTGAGAAATACAAACCGAATCTCTTAGCTATGGATTGAAGGTATCTATGGTCATCCGGGTTTTTGAAGTCTGTTTGCAGCGTGTTGTGGTCAACATAACTAACGCTCAGTTCTGTTTTCACCCTTGGTATACCTATAGCCTCGAACTGTAGGTAAGCCATTGTACCTGTTGCATCCTGGGTAAGCGTCTGATCAATCTTCAAAGCAACCTCTTCCCCTGGCGCTATTTCACCCCCTACATCTACAATATGCTCGTTAATTATCTTTTCTGCAACTGTTCCAGACATATTAATCACCTCATAATTTAAATCAATCGTATATATTAAGTTTTCGATATTTGTTTAGCTCCACAAAAAATCCAAAATCCCAATACTACCCAAACCAATCCCAAACACCAATACTACCAATTTTGCAGCTCATTTTTACTTATCCTTTCTCTTTGGGATTTGGAAATTGGGATTTACTTGGGTTTTGGTAGTATTTGACATTGGGATTTATGCTTATGGTTGCACCGACATAATCATCCTTGCATGATGCGGGTATTGCGCAATGAACCTCATCTCATCCTCCGTTACGGGCTTCTGTGTATGCACGTTCGCATATCTCACGAGCTCTAATATATCCCGGGCTTCTTTGTCATCACGAAATTTCAACTCGTATTTACCCGCCACGTTCTTGAATCCCGTTATTCCAGAATATTCGCCCGTTGTTATAAGCCTGCCGGTCTCAATCTGCTCGATATGTCCTCTGCCGATTTCGGTATAATCATACAGTTCATAATTTCTGCTGTCCTTCAATGCACCATCGGCGTGTATGCCTGATTCATGTGCAAAGGCGTTATCGCCTACTGCGGGCTGGTTGACTGGAATAGGGACTCTGAAAGAAAGGGAAGCATAGTTGCAGGTCCGCCACGCGTGGCTTAAATCTACATCCTGTAACCGATATTTGTTTTCAAAACCGCTCGCTTTCTTTATCGCAAGTATTGTTGCGACCAGGTCTGCGTTGCCGGCTCGCTCGCCCATTCCGTTGACCGTGGTATTGATGTATGCATCAACACCCGCATCTATTGCTCCTTTGGCGCCTGCAACAGAGCATGCGACTGCCATACCCAAATCGTTGTGACAGTGCAGTTCAATGGGAATACACACCGCCTCTGCGAGTGCTTTTACTCGCTCATATATGGTGAACGGATCGTCATATCCGAGAGTGTCGCAGTATCTTATCCGGTCTGCACCATGCTGTTTTGCGGCTTCGGCAAAATCAATCAGCCGTTCGAGTTCTGTCCTTGAAGCGTCTTCTGCATTAACTCCTATAGTCTCCGCACCGTGTTCCTTGGTGGTGTCAACTGCCTCGCACATCTCTCTTATTATGTCCTTCCAGCCGAATTTGCCCCTGAATTTGCCCTCTATCATCTGCTTAGATGTTGATATACTCAAATTAACGTGCTTCAGTTTCGGCACCAGTCGAAAAGCTTCTTCTACATCTCCCTTTATTGCTCTCAACCACCCGCTGAGTCGTATGCGTTCCAGAGCCCCTATCTCTGCTAACGCCAGATTGGCATTCAAATAGTCCGTTTCGTGTCTCGTGACGGGAAACCCGAACTCGCTCTGGAAGACCCCTATCTCATCCAGGTAAAGGTTCAGCATCGTCTTCTCCAACTTCGCTAAGCCCAATCTCGATGTCTGCACTCCGTCCCTGTTCGTGACGTCAATTATGTATATCGTGTTCGTGTTCTTCGTCATTTTATAAAAAAAATTATTCTTTTGATTAAACTTTTCTTTTTAGGAAAAGGTTTATGCGAATAACAATAAGTGGCCTTCCGGGCAGTGGCACAACAACGGTTGCGAAGTTGCTATCAGAGGAATTATCAGTAGAACTAATTTCCGCAGGCGAGCTATTTCGGCAGATAGCGAAGGAAAAGAAACTGCCGTTAGAGCATTTTAACAAATTAGCGGAAACCGATGACGATTTCGATAGACAAATAGATGAGCGGCAGGGAGAAGAGGCGATGAAGCGGGAGAATGTCATTGTGGAAGGCAGGTTGTCCGGATTCTTTGTTCCTGATGCAGACCTGAAGATATGGCTAAAAGCACCAGTAGAAACAAGAGCAGCACGAATTGCGCATCGGGAAGCAATAGCTTACGAAGAAGCTCTTTCTGCTATGAACAACCGTGAACGCTCAGAAAACAAGCGATATGAGCAATATTATGGTGTAAATTTGGCTGACCTTTCCACTTACGACTTGGTAATTGATTCGGCAAGATGGAGTGAGAGGGATATAGTGGAGATGATAAAGATGGCTAAGGGATGTGTGAAGCTACGAGAAAATGGAAGGTAAATTCGTGTCTTGAATAGAAGGAAGTTAGACTTTATATACAGCGAAAAATGGAAAATGCAAAGTGCAAAAATAAAGTAATATTAAAATTAGGTGGCAGTCTGATAGAAAAATCACGGGACATCCTGCGAGTTCTTGTAGATTATGCCCGTGAGCGTGATAGAGATAAAAATAGAGATTTTACCCTGATACTGATCCCCGGTGGTGGACCTTTTGCAGAAACGGTAAGAATTATCTCTGCGACTATGTCAATACCCAATGAAACAGCACATTGGATGGCTGTTCTCGCAATGCACCAGTACGGGCTTTTTTTGGCTGCTTGTAGCGGCGGAGGTGAAACCGGGATACCTTTGGTCGAAAGCGTGGATGAGGACGAAATAGACCGCGCTGGACCGATATGCATATTACTGCCCTATAAGATTCTAAAACAGGATGATTGCTTACCTCATACCTGGGACGTCACGTCGGACACGATAGCTGCGTTTGTCGCAAACCGGCTGGGTGAAAAAAGATTCATAAAATTAACCGATGTGGATGGAATACAGGATAAAAAGAGCGGGCATCTTATCGAAAAAATCCGGGCGAACGAACTGGCGGGGAAACAGGCAGCGGGGCTGAATTGTATTGATGCCGAGCTTCCCGAATTTTTAATGCAGACCAAAATGAGCTGCACTATTGTAAACGGCAACTACCCAAACAGGATAATAGATGCAATCGAGGAGAAAGAGAACATGAACGAGAACAAGACGGTCTGTACAAAAATCTTTTAGAGTGCAGATGTCGCAGAAGCTTTCTTTCGACGCAAACGTGGACGTGGGCGCGGGGAAAGAGAATCCACATCCAGGTCTAACCCTTTTTCCAGTTCCTTATACCTATTTCGGATTGTGATCTCCGTTGTACCTACTACCTTGGCTATCTCCTTCTCCGTTCGGTACTCGCCACTTAAAACCGCGGCAATGTATATTGCCGCTGCTGCTGTTCCTATTGGTGCCCAGCCCTTCGCAGTTCCCGTTCCCTCACCCCTCTTTAGTACCTCTATTGCCCTTTCCCTTATCGCCTCGCTCAATCCTAATGCGGAGCAGAACCGAGGAATGTAATGCGACGGGTCAGCAGGGGCAATCTTCAATCCAAATTTCCTTAAAAGGAAAATATACGCACGCCTTATTTTCTTCAGGGGGCTTCTTGACACCCGTGCAATTTCCTTCAACGTTCGTGGAATCCCATTTTGCCTGCAAACAATGTACAGCATTGCTGAGACCAGTTCTTCTATACTGCGTCCCTTAATCAAATTCCGTTTCGCCGCTTTTCGGTACAGCACAGAAGTCATCTCTTTAATATCATTCGGCAGCTTAAGTGCGCATGCCATTCTATCTATCTCGATAAGTGCGAAGGCAAGGGTCTTCTCGCTACTGTCCATGTTTACCCACTTTAATCGCTGTATCCCAGCGGGTAATTTTGGCGTTGGCGTGCTCAGCCCTTTATCATGAATTCTATAACTCATACCTGGGCCCGTCCTTACTCTTTTTGATGCTTGCTCGGAATCGTACGCACGCCATTCGGGTCCGAGGTCCACGAGATTCTCCGCTATCACCATCCCGCAGTCGGCACAGTACAGTTCTGCATGCTTAGAATCCGATACAACGTTTTTTGACCCGCATTCGGGACATACTTTTAGTTTGTTAGGCATATCGAAAATGTTTTTATTTTTTCTATTATATATTACTTTCGTTTTTAATACATAAAACGTTTTTATCTACTCAACATATTTCAAAAATACAACAAGGGAGGCAAGAGCGAAAATACTTCGAGCTGAGAGCGAGGTGGAATCAATAATCACTAAATTGCTTTTAAATTAAATCTTATTCTTTCTTCTTTACATCCTCTTCCTTCCCTTTCACATCCTCCAATTTGTAATTGCCGTACTTTTCTATCCTTGGCTTTTTTGCGAGCAAATAGTACGGCACAGCGAAGATAAGCACAACTCCTGTAATTATCGTAAATAGTATAATCCCTATCAAAATGCCAAATCCTATGAGCAGAGCGATGAGTGCGAGAATTTCGAAGTAGTGGAGTAATCCCAGAATTATTACAACTGAGGCTAAAAAAATAAGAAGGGCAATAATCGCGTTTCTCATCTTCTGCCCATCGTTTCCTTAAGCAGAGTGTCAACAACACCGGAAGTGCCTGAAGTACCCGAAGTGCCCTTTGCGCTGGGTAAGAAAGGTGCTAAGGCAGATGCTAAATTATGCAAAGTCATCGATTGAATAATTATTTTCCCGGGTCCTGTTAGAGAGGTCAAAAAGATACCTTCACCGCCAAAGAACATCGTTTTAATCCCTTTTACGCGCTCAATGTCATAGCCTACGTTTCCATCCCAGCCAACTACACTACCAGTATCTACCTTCATTGTTTGTCCTGGTTGCAGGTCAAACTCTACAAAATCGCCGCAGGCATGAATGAAAGCTGTGCCTTCACCGGCAAGTCGCTCCAAAATGAAACCTTCACCACCAAAGAAAGCAGACCCTAACCTTCGTTGGAATTCTACGCTTAGCTCTACCCTATCTTCAGCGCAGAGGAACGCGTCCTTCTGGACTATAAATTCTTTGTCTGGTGCAACCTCTACCGGTTTGATTGTCCCCGGTGCATTACCACCAAAAGCCACAAGCCCTTCGCCCCCTGCAGGGGCAAATTCGGTTAAGAACATTGTTTCGCCCGCGAATTTACGCCCGATTGCTTTCAGCAAGCCACCCCTCATCTTCGCTTCCATATTCATATTTGAACTCATATACACCATCGTGCCTGCTTCGCCATATACCTTCTCGCCAGAACCTAACTCTACCGTTACCAATTGCAGGTTATCACCTGTTATTTTATATTTCATAATATCACCATGGAGAACATCAAACGCTGCAGCATAAAAAACTTTCGATCTATAAAAAGGTTATGGCGGTGCGAAATGAGTGAGGATACAATGACGGGTAACCGAAAACTTTTTATATGTCCTCGACATATTTTAAAAGCATGGCAAAAGTTAGCGAAAGGGATATTTTTAAAAAAAGGAGGTGATTGATAATGGTAGAAGAAAAAACAGATGGATTGAAACAGTTGTTTGTCTACGAACATGATGCAAGTCGGCTGGAACTCTTTGTTAGAATCGTTTATGGATGGATATGCATAGGTATAGTATTAGTGGTGTATGGCATCATTGCAGAGATATGCATGCTTATTCAGTGGTTTGTGATATTGATACTCGGGCGCAGAAGCGAGGGGTTAAGCAACTTCATTAAGGGATATCTCGACTATTTTGTGCATGTGCTCAGCTATTATTACTTTATGACCGACGACAGACCGGGAATATTGCCAACGCCGGTTAGGATATACGAGAAAAGGTGAAAGGGATATTCATCGATAAATCGGTGAATACCCGCGATAACCTTTTCCTTTTTTTTCTTTTTATACTTTATTCTTGACATAATTTCAATTTGAGGATATCTATAACTTTACATATATAAGTGATAGGATACTTATACAATAAAAAAAATAAAATGAGAACTGCGTGGCTGAGGATAAGGATGGGGCTCTGTGTCGTGCTCCTATTTGCAGTGATATATGCGCTATTAATCGTTATAGCCACTTTCACCGGGGCAGGAACGCCGATAATTTACGCCTTACTCGCTTTTGTAATGGTGGGTATTCAGTTCTTTATAGGCCCAAAGATAGTGGAACGGTCAATGCGTGTTCGGTATGTTTCGGAACGAGAGCAGCCGGAATTGCACCGGATGGTGAGCGAATTAGCGATGAAGGCGGGGATTCCCAAACCAAAAGTAGGGATTTCAGAGATTTCTATACCCAACGCTTTTGCGTTCGGCACGTCAAAAAAGAAAGCGAGAGTTTGCGTCACGCGAAGATTAATGGGGATGCTGAGCAGGGACGAGTTAGAAGCGGTTTTAGGGCATGAACTCTCGCACATAAAACATCAAGATATGGTAGTTATAACGGCGCTGAGCGTGATACCGATGATATGCTACTTTATCTATTTCAGCTTCTTCTGGTCGGGCATCTTCGGTGGCATGGGCAGAAGTAGAGATGGAGCGTTACCAATGATGGCTATTGCTTTAATTGCCTTCGTGGTGTATTTCATAAGCAACCTTATAGTGCTTTATGCGTCTCGTGTAAGGGAATATTACGCAGATGCAGGAAGTGCCGAGCTCACGAGGAAGCCGCAGGCACTCGCTTCTGCGTTATACAAAATGATTTACGGTAGTGCGGCTGCAGCTGCGAAGCCGGAAAAGGTAAAAAAGGAGATGGAAAGCATGCGTGCTTTCTTCGCTGCCGACCCGGTAACAGCGAGAAGGGATTTAAAGGATTTGAGCGCTGCCGACCTGAATAAGGATGGGAAGATAGACGAATATGAACTAAGAGCTTTTGCAGAAAGGGCAAAGGCAACGCGAGCAGACAGAATAATGGAAATCTTTTCCACGCATCCTACCCCTGTTAGCAGGGTTAAGAAGTTGGGGGAGTATCTTTAAGATAGCGGTTTAGCGTGTTAGCGGTATAGCGGTTTAGACGGTTAGCGGATTGCTCAAAAGCCATGAAACCTAAAACCGGACACCTGTTTGGTCTGTGTTAGTTAAAAAATCCCACGAATTTGTGCTGGTATATAAAGTATAAACTTCTACCTACCTATTTAGGACGCAGATTTACACAGAAAACTATTTCCTCAAATTATCAATGCCTTACGTTTAACTTCCGGTTTAGTGCCAAAATTAAGTTCTATCATCCTTGCATTCTCATAATCTCCTCCCTCAATTCATTATATTTAAAATCCTGATTATCTGCGGTCATCTGCGTCCGATTATCAAAAATTATTCTTTCTTGAAGATAGTATGCTGTGCTACGGTACGGTTCCAATTAACAAAGTCAGAACGGAGATGAGATATATAGGCTGAAAGCTGCCTACGCCACCGAGATTAAAAAAAGCGCTCCCTACTTCTTCTCGGGATAGTGTTGCCACCGCTATTAGCAGCCCCAACAGAATGCCAAAAATTGCCAGTATAAATATCAACCCCGCTATTGCTGTATTCCCTGCTTGTGCTTCGGCTTGTACTCCGGGTGCAAGTATAAGTGCAAGAGGAATGGCAAACACACCCACGTAACTCGGAATTACGATACCCACGCCTGCTTTTACCTCTAAAAGCATGTAGGAAAAGAGGGTCATTAGCAAGATAGCCAGCGCTATTTCTAACAAGAGTGTGGAATAGTTCAGCAGCAGATAAACAGAGAAAAGCAGGGGTATAATGAAGCCGCCTACATTCAGTGTTACCTGCGTTTTATATGTCCTTTCGTTGTCTGCCTGTATCTCCTCCGATATTGGCACGCCATAAAAATCGCCGATACACGCTGCCTCAAGCGCACTATATCCAGGCTTCTTTGTTCTAAACCTGTAGATGGGTATCTCTATCACGCTTGTCAGAAGCATCGCCACGAGAACAAAGAAGAAAGCCACGTCGTTTCGCGAGCAGTACAAAAAGAAAGTTGGTATAAGCACTAATCCATAGAACAGAAACAGTTTCAAATCTGGCTTGTTCACTATTTTTCTCATTCTTGTTTGGTTAACTATATATGCGTTATATAGTAATAAAAGGCACTATTTAAAAATATAGTGATTCTGTTTTTGCGAAGCAAAAATACTCTTGTTTCTTTGGTCAAGCTTTCTTTTCTGCGAAGCGTTTTGATCAAACTTTCTCAAAGTTTGAAAGAAAGGTTGTTGGTAAACCTTCTTTCTAAAGAAACATTCATGACCCCTAGGGACACCCATGAGCATGAAAATGAGTGCATATAGATAAGCATTATGTATTTCCAATTAAATAAACATTATATGAGACGAGCGATGAAAAGGGT
>QEXZ01000047.1 GCA_003160755.1 Methanomicrobiales archaeon | reverse complement strand
TATAGCTTCTTTCTATTTAAGACACAGATTTACACTGATTTACGCAGATTTATTTTAGTTTAACCGTGTTTGTTGATTCTTATCATCTGTGTTAATTAAGCCCTTTCAGGGCTTGCGGGGACGTGGGCAGAGCCCACGAGCGTTAATCTGTGTCCATAATTTATTTTCTGTTTTCTTGTGAAAATCTGCGTAATCTTGTGGTTAGCTAAACACGTACAATTTTTTATCCGATAACCAAATCCTTATCAATAGCTTCTTTAAACAGAGTCGCGAAATGATCGAGTCGCTCTTCATTATGGTTTTTAATTCTTTCTCCTAAGTCCTGTCTTGCTTTCTCTACAATTTCATCAAAAACATCTGGATCATGTATATCATTACCCTGTCCTTCATAGAGAGATAAAAGAGTTTTTAAATGGATTTCTGGATGCTCTTTACGCCCTGTATAATATGCGGTATATCTAACAACTAAGCAATTAGAGCAGGAGTCGATGCCAATTACTTCTGAATTTTCGTAACCTTGCTTTTGGAGTTGTTTACTTAATTCATCTTTATATCCCTTCCCGAAATCATTATCAGTTTTTATCTTTTCTACAATATCCTTTACCAATTCAAATGGATGATAAGGAAGTTTACATTCTACTTTTACCTCTTTGTAAACTTCCTTTGATATTATCGCATCCAGTATTTTATCAAGTTGCATAACATGCATCTTCCTCCTAAGACGCGGATTAACACAGATTTACGCGGATTCATTTAGCATTGTTGATTTTTATCATCTGTGTTAATTAAGCCCTTTCAGGGCTTGCGGGGACGTGGGCAGAGCCCACGAGCGTTAATCTGTGTCAACAATTTATTTTTCTCTTTTTTTCATCCCTCTGCGGGATAGAACTTCTTCACATGCTCTGGCGCTCGTGTCAATATATTTCTAACGCTTATAATACCCACGAGCTCGTTATTTTCCATCACAGGCATCCTTCTTATGTTATTCTCAGCCAGGAGCTCGCATGCCTTCTCCACAGGCGCTTCTGGCTTGATGGTGATCAAAGGAGAGGACATGATTTCTTTTGCCTTTATTTCACTTGCCTTTTTATCTTTCATTATAACTTTTATTGCCATGTCACGGTCAGTAACTATTCCTGCGGGTTTACCTTCTGAGGTTATCACTACACTCCCTATTCCCGATACTTCCATGTCCTTTGTTATTTTAGTGATCGGTGTGGCTTCATCCTCAGTGATGACTTTCAATGTCATTACATCTCCAACCTCTAATCTCTCCGGTACCACCTCTCCTTCCGCAGGATAGAATTTTTTCACATGCTCTGGCGCCCTTGTCAATATATTTCTCACGCTTACAATACCCACGAGTTCGTCATTTTCCATCACCGGCAGCCTTCTTATGTCATTCGCTGCCATGAGTTCACATGCTTCCTCCAGCAGTGCTTCTGGCTCGATGGTAATCAAAGGAGAGGACATTATCTCTTTTACTTTTACTTTACCTGTCCTTCTCGTTGCACAAATTTTTATTGATATATCACGGTCAGTAACTATTCCTACGGGTTTATCCTCCTTCGTTATTACTACACTTCCTATTCCCGACAGGTCCATGTCTCTCGAGATGAGAGTAACCGAAACGTCTTCATCCTCAGTGATGACTTTCGGTGTCATCACATCCTCGACTTTCATCTTTTCCTTTTCTCCTTTTTTTTCATAATATTTACCGCCGAGAGCATGGAGAGCGCGAAGATAACTTTGAATGTATGTGATAGCGGTAAATCAAAAATAAATCTGTGTTAATCTGAGTAATCTGTGTCTAAAAAAAAATAAAAAGAAGGGGAAAAAAAACTCCCCCTCAAACTTTTCCCGTTTTTTCCCTTTTTTGGTTGTCTTTGTTTAGAATCTTGCACCAGGTTCTCTGCCGTAGTAACCAGCGATAATCAGGTCTCGCTCTCCTGCAACCTTGCAGAATTCCCTGTTTGCTCCCAGTCCGTACTCTCTGGTCACGTATCCACGGTCGAACGGCAAGTCACGGTCTGCGAACGCTACTTTCCACAGCGGAGACAGCACCCACGCGTCGTGATTTGCACAGTGTGCACCTGCAACCAGACCACCGTACGCACTCTGATGTCCCACGTTCATCGCGTAGTTCGGATAGTTCACGCCTCGCATCTCGAATGGCATTCCCTCATCGCTCTGGTACGAGTAAGAACCGCATGCAGTGCACTGGTCTTGCAGGTCGTAGCCGTAGAATCCAAGTCTTCCTACACGTTCATAGTGTCCCAACTGAGACAGTGACCACGCACTCAAGGTCGGCTGTGTAAGCCCTGTTGCGCATGCAACCGCACTACCACATCCCGCTGCTGCACAGCACGCTCTAACCGAACCACCGAAGTGCGACTCCGCTACTGTCGGGTACGCCTCGTACTGCGTCAGTGCGTAATCGTTCTCTGCGCGTATTATCTTCTCCAGAATGTCCATGTTCAACTTGTCGCCCTTTAGCGAAGCCATCTCACCGTCTGCGTAATCCAGTCCTATCTCACATCCCTTGTAGCAGAAGTCCTCCAGGATGTTGTCCGTGTATGTCGCACTCGCATACTGCGTGAATCCTACACCACCCGACATGTACGTTCCGAACCACAACTGGTCATAGACCATTGCGGCAACTGCGATGCTCTCTAATTCATTCCTTATCGGATCGTTCGGGAACAATGCATTTGATCTCACACTGTCTGCGTTTATTCCTAACGGCATTCCTGAACACTCGTTCTGCGACCTTGCTCTCTTTACTGGCATGAAGTTCGACAGCCTGACCACGGCAGCGTGCTTCGCGTAGTATGCGAATTCTCCGGTTGCCGACTCACCCGCACACATCTTGTATGCGTTTATCATCGACATCCCGACCTGCATGCCTACCCATCTGAACATCGTTCCACCGTCTGTCATCCTGCCTACGACGGTTGGCATCCACAGAACCTGCCAGATCTTCTTGCCGATTGCCTCTTTCAACTGCTCTGCCTGTTCTCCAGGATGGTCCCAGCCTGCTGCGAACTCCTTGTTTATGTCCAATATGAATCGCCTGTCCACCGCATCTGCAAGGTCGTCATCACCGGTAAATATCTTCGCATAGCTGTCATTCACCAGCATCGGCTTCGTCTCCACCATGTGCTCCTGGATAACCGCACCACCAGGCAGCGCGTGGTTCAGCACTTCCATGTAGTGGCTGATTGTATCTGGCGTAACTTCCTTACCCAGTCTCGCTTCTAACAGTCCGTGCGCATCATCCAATCCCAGGATAATTCCTCGCTTCATGTCGTCCCAGCACTGCTGCATCGCGGCATTGTTTATCCAGTGCAGGTCGTCCGCATTCACCATGATGTCCGTGTGGTTCATCATGTAAGGCATCAGGTATCTCTGCCCCTGCGGCATCCCTACGTCCGGATTGTATCCCGGAGTTCTCACGCTTCGCGATTCTACCATCTTCTTCGCTTCGTCTATGAACTCTCGCTTCCTCATTCCTCCTTTCTGCGCTATTCCGCCGTACACGTAGAACTTCGTCTTTGTATCTTCTGGCTTCTCTGCGAACTTATCTGACATCGCTTTCAGGAAACTGTGCTGTATATCATTATATGGCATTTTACTCTACACCTCCTCTCGGTACAAATAATTTCAGGTCTTTCACACCTACGTCTTTCTTCCCACCTTTTATGTCTGACATCTTCGCCCATGGTTGGAATCCACCAACTGTTCTCTTCCAGTGTATTTGAGCACATACGTCCATCGCTTCAGGGTCATCTACTTCCTGCCATAGCCCGCCTGCTGCATTTCTGTACATCGTCGTTCTCTTCAGCAGCTCGTCCTCCGGCAGTGGTTTTCCTAATACTACTTCCTTGTCCATTGCACCGCCAATCATGTCCTTCACGTAAGTGACTTCCATCGTGCCCGGATCCTGTGACCATCTCCGAAGTGCATCGAACATCATCCCGTTCTCGTCCAGCCGGACCGCGTGCCCGTGCACCGTCCTTCCTCTCAGTCCTGTCCTCGCTGTGTCGAAGAGTTCGCAATCAATCTGCTCTTTTGCTAACTTCTCGATGTCCCTCTCTCTACCTTCTATAATTACTCTTCCTGATAACACACCGACATCTATTCCTTTGTGTCTGCAATACCCTGCCCATGCACGCTGGTATGGCGTTATCGGTGCGAACTGCATCGAATCGGTGTACTGCACGTACCGAATCCTGTCGCCTGCTTTTGCTCCCTCTGTCGGCTCGACCATCTCACGAACGGCGCATTCCGGCTCTTCCATCTCCTCTAACGGTGGGTGAATGCTCTTGTACTCTTCTCCCGGTGCTCGGTGTGCAAGCAGTCGCACCACGTCTTCTTCTGCTATGTCTCTCAACTTATCATACGTATAGCTGGGGTCCATGAATTTCCTTCTGTTTTCCGCTACATGGCTGTTTCCAGCCGTATATTGTGGCATTTTTTTTTCCTCCTTTTTACATTAGCTCCTTAGCTCCATCTGCAACTGCCTTCATTGGCTCTGCAAACTCCGGTATCGCTCCCAGCACTTCTCCATACAACGCTGACGTCCTCGACGGTGTGAAATACATCGTGTCTGCATCTATGCACATCGCAGCACAGAAGCAAGGTATAAACTGTCCCTTCGCATGCCTCGTAACGATGTGGTTCCCGTAGAACACGCCCGGTCCGCCGCCTCCATAAATCGAGTGCGAGAAGAACGAACTCGACACCGACGCTCCCTGCGCCATTCCATTGTCCACTCCCGGCAGTCCTGTCTCTTGCTCCATCAAAACATTAGCGTACATGATGTTCGACGGTACTGGCTGCCCTGCTCGCATTGATGCTGTGTTCACACATACCGCTGCAAGCATAATCGCTGATGCGTATGCATTCCACAACTGCATGTCGTCTGCGTCATAAACTACGAACCCGGATGGCATCTTCTTCAGCGGCTTTATCACTCCGTCCGCCTTTGCTTTCTCTACCCCACTATATACCACATCGGCAAGTGTCCCGGTCTTTCCGTTCTCCTTTATCAGGTCGTGCAGCATGTTGTTCGCGTTCAGACCCTCGTATGCCAGGTCCAACAGATGCCCGCGTTCATGCGGTCCCATGCAGTTACCCATCTCATACTGCCCTGCTTCCTCCAGTATCATTGTCAACGCCGCGCCTTGCAGCGCTCTCTTCCTAACCGTCGCTGCTAAGTGGTTCACCGGTATGTTCCTCAGCACAAATCCCGGTCCCTCGTTCTTCATCGGTATATCCACCAGCATCTTCACCGCTCCATCTGCTGGGTCAGGGTCCTGTGGATACATTCCCCATACTGCTGCATGCACGTACGGTGCATCCCACATGCTCACGTCGCAGACGTCTATTATCGCATGCGTCAGCGCGCCCATTGCCGCAGTAAGACCAACCGAGTAGTCGCTCAGAATCCTCGCCGTTGGCACCTCCGTCAACATCCGCTTTCCTCCTGCTATCAACTCGACTCTCGTGTCGTCGCCTTCTTCCACGCGCAGCATGTCTTCCACTTGTTCCGCTATCGCTTCCACGTTGCCCATTACATTGATGTCCCTGCCTACGCCGCGGATTACCATACCTTTGCCTGCGATTTCCCCGGTCTTCAACTTCTTGTCCAGCTTCGCCATGTCAGTTGCCCCTGTTCGAATGGTCAGGCTGATTATTCTCTTTATCGCTGCGTTTCTCAATGGACTGATTGCGTCTAACGGCACGTCACTCGCCAGTACGTTACCTCTGTCGTCGTACAAGTCTATCTTATCCTCTACTTTGGCCATATCTTTTTTTTCCTCCTTTTTTATTTTTCCCTTTTTGTAGGGTAACCCTGTCTATACCCCAACCCAACTTAAAAGGCTTTCGGTTTTTCTGAGCCTTCCAAAAATGAGATGCCCCTTTCTGAGCCCTTGTTTCACATTAATCTGGTATGCGTCATACAAGTTGTGAGGATTGCATAAAAAGTGTGAAATATGGGGATAGGGAATAGCCAATAGGGAATAAGAAAGAGGGCATCTGTTCAATATGATGGAGCAAAAAAACAAATTATAGACACAGATTAACGCTTGTGGGCTCTGCCCACATTCCCGCAAGCCATGAAAGGGCTTAATTAACACAGATGCTAAGAATCAACACGGTTAAACTAAAATAAATCTGCGTAAATCCGTGTCTCAAATAGAGATATAAAAGATATAATGTCCTGGTGGTGTAAGAATGTCAGAGACAAAAAACGTTCAAATGAATGTTGATGTGGTAACACATAACCTGCTAAAAAGCATAATATCCCAGCGTAAGAAGATGCCTTTGGAAGATATCGTTAAAGACGCTATAGCAGAGTATATCAGGAAATATAAAAAGGGGGTAGAGGTAGAGAAGGATGCTATATTCAAACTTATAGGCAGCTTTGAAACCAAAGAGGGCGATTGGAGCGAAAGAGATGATTGGAGGGAGTGAATGGAATTTAATATCTATGTTGATACAAGTGCCCTCATCGCCCTAAGCGATAAGAATGATAAGAATCACAAAAGAGCGGTGTTATACTTTTAAACAGCAGTTAAAAGAGGGGTGATATTTGTCCTCGGAAAGCATGTGGTTATCGAATATATTGATGGAGTTGCCAAAAGAATAGAAGGCTATCCAAGAGTTGAACAGCATAATCAGAAGCAAACTTCTATTGATCGAATGGGAGAATAAAAAGGATTGGATACAGGCAATTGAATATTTCAAAAGATATAAAGACCAAAAAATAGATTTAAGATGGAACCAAGGTGAGAGCCTTGCAGATAATACTATGAACATCGCAATACCAAAAACCATAAGGAGGTTTTACTTTATATACAATTAAATACGAATAAAACCAACAATAGAAGAGATGGCAGAAAAAAAGAAGGATGAGGAGAAGGAAAAGAGTTGGATGGAGAAGGCGGCAGAAAAGGCTGATAGAGAAGAAGGCGGCAGAAAAGCACGGATAGTTGCGCATGCAACGTGTTCAAAGTGCGGGAAAGAAGTGGAAGAAGGGGACTACATCGAAATTCGTGGTAGACTCCTTTGCGCCGAATGCTACGAAGCGGAACTGGAAACTACGATAGACATGGGAGCCGCAGAGGGTGCGGGAGCAGGGTAAGGTAAGGAGATAAATTATTGACACAGATTAACTGATGCAGATTAACACCGATAGATGATAAAAATCGACAATGTTAAACTTAAATAAGTCCGTGTAAATCTGTGTCTTAAATAGAAGGAAGTTATATTATATTATATACAATAATAGAAAGAACGAAAATGGAAGAGAAGAAAAGATATGCACTCCCCATTCCCCGGGCGATAGCAACTGGTATAATATTTGAAGCTGCGGAGAAGTTCGGGTTGGAAGTGGACCAGGAAAAGCCACCTGAGGATGCCTTTGATCCAAGAACCGATTTACCAACCAAGGATTACGTGCCCCGGGTGCTACTGTGGGGAGATTCTCCAGAAAAATTGCTGGAGGCAAAAGAATACATATACACGAAGCACGAGAAATGGATAACGAATTTAGAAGCGAGGCGTAAGAGCAGAATGGAGCAAATCCACCGAAAATTCCGTAAATAAACCTTTCTTTAAAAAAGAAAGCTTTACCAAAGAAACCAATTGTATGGCACAGTCTAAAAATCAAGTAAGTGATTTATTACCGCCGAGAGCGCAGAGACCACAGAACTTTTAGACTGTTTCAATCCTTGCTCAGATTTTCTGACACAGATTTACGCGGACTTATTTAATTATAGAAGTTATTATTATCTGTGAAAATCTGTGTAATCTTGTGGTTAGCCAATTTCCCTGAGGCACATTTTCACTTTGCTCACGATTTCGTTCAGTTTCTCTTGCGGCACGTCCGAATTTCTTACAATTCCTGTAACAATGTCCATGATTTTACCCGGCGTCTCTCCTTCCTTATTCCGCGTGCTTACGCCTATCTCCTCGAAATCCTCGAATTCTACCGGGCACTGGCAGAGAACAATAGCAGGTATCGCTACCTTTCTCAACTCAAACCGCACTTTGTAAATGAAATGCGATTTTACGTTACCATGATGCAATATGGCAAGCTTATGCCTTCCGATTATATCTACTTCTCTTGGCTCCAACCCAAAGGCTACGCCATGACCCCCTCCCTTTGGTGCATCCTCCGGCGTTCCATCTCCTGCATTCAATACTAATTCGCCTGTGTTTATCCCCCTGCCCCTTAATTCGGTGGTTATCTGACACACCGGCTTTGGCACGTGCCTGTATCCCGGTGACATCGCAAGCGCTATTACGTCATTCTGCCGTGCTTTCGCGAATGTCCCGCGCTGCGCCATACCGCCGCCTAAACCTAATGCCTGCCCTTTCCTACACGCCACCAACTGTGTTTCTCTCCCTATTACCATCTTATCTTAATAATAAAACCACAGATTACACAGATTTACACAGATTTTTTTACAATATTTTCCTCCTATCCATCTGTGCTAATCTTGTGAAATCTCGTGGGGTTTTTTTTTGTTTGTATTCTCCTTTATGCTGCCTTCAATTCCTCTACTTTCGTTATTTTTCCGTCCTTCATGTGCGCTACCCTATCGCAAACCATCTCGACAAAATCAAGGTCATGAGAAACGACTAAGAACGTTATCCCCAAGTTCTCGCGTGCCGCCCTTATGGATTCAGCCACGAATTTCTTCGTTATCGGGTCCATCGTTCCCGTGGGCTCGTCAAGTATCGCTATCGCAGGTTCCTTCATCAATACCTGAGCTAAAACTATCCGCTGCTGTTCCCCCGCACTCAGTTGCGTATGGTCTTTTGTGAGTATTTCCACCGCTTCTTCCTCACTAAATCCTATACTCTGCAGGATGAAGAGTACCTTCATCTTCGCAAGTTCCTCCGGGACCTTCAAGCCTATGCAGCTCGTTAGATTCTCTAATATCGTCTTATCCGGGTATAACGAATATTCCTGGTGTAACATAGTTACGTGCGTCGCCGCTTGCTCGCCTACTCCCGGCGTAAGTGCGGCCCACGCAATCCACACGCCTGTTTCTGCTACTCTTCCTACTTCTATCCACCTCTCCCCAGCCCGTATCTTGATCGAACCGCCAGTCAGTGCGTCTATTTGCGTTATAATCCTCGCTAAACTCGTTTTCCCTGACCCACTCTTACCTAATAGCCCAAATATCTCGTTCTCATAGATTGTAAGCGAAACGTCATCTATCGCTTTTACCATCCCTCTCCATATAGAGTAATAATACTTCTTACAATGGTCTATTTTTATCTTCGGCTCTCCTAACTTCACATATTCCTCTCGCTCTATTTCTCCCACTTCCTTCTTAAACTCTTCTACCACTGTTTTTGAATCACCATATTCCCTGACTTCACCGTGGTCAAGCCATAATGTTTTCTCTGTCAGTTCTTCAATGACATAAGGCCAGTGAGAAGTGACAACCATTGTCATTCCCGCCTTTGTGCTTTCTGTCAGTGCTTTGTGAACCAGCTTTGCCGTTTCAAAGTCCAGCGTTCCTGTAGGCTCGTCAGCTAAAAGCAACATTGGGTCCAGTGCCAATTGCCTCGCAAGCACTACCCTCTGCTTCTCGCCTCCACTGAGGTCGCTTGCCGGGAAAGTAATACGGTGAATCATCTTTACTGCTTTCAGCAGCCCATAGGCTCTTCTAAACCTCTTATCTGCCGGATACTTTCTGCTCTCTAATGCCTGTAACACGTTATACATAACCGTGTCGTCCCCGTATAACCCGAAAGTACGCTGCAGCATGATAGCAACCGCCCTTTTTACTTTCTTTCTCGCTTCTTTGTCTTTCCAGTAGTTCACTTCCTCTAACTCCAATTTCGCCCCGCACCTACTGCATGTCTCTCCTGCTTTGCTTGGCCCCTCTACCCTCTCGCATGAAGGGCACATCGCTACCCTGAAAATTATTTCCCCCGAAGTAGGTGCGTAATCCTCTGTGCCCCGCAGCATGTGAAGCAAAACAGATTTCCCCGAACCACTCCGTCCAAGCAGCCCCAACGGCTCTCCTTCTCTTATATCCACACTCACGTTCTTCAGAACTTCTTTCCCATCGAACTCCATGCATATATCACGGATTTTTACAAACGGCTCCTCTTTACTCATTTTTTCCCTCTCTCTTTGTTCTATTATATTAAAAATTTGTTTTATATGAAAATAAAACTTTTATGTCAAGTTAAACAGTCCTCAAATCCTCTATTTCCGTTACTTTCCCGTTCTCCATCTTCGCTATTCTATCACATACCTTCTCTGCAAAGTCAAGGTCGTGCGTGACAATCACGAAAGTTATGCCCAAATTCGCTCTTGCCTTTATTATCGTCTCGCCAACGTATTTCTTCGTTACCGGGTCCATTGTCCCGGTTGGTTCGTCAAGCACCGCAATATTCGGCTCCTTCATCAATAATTGTGCGATAAGTATCCGCTGCTTTTCACCTACGCTCAGTTCCTGATGCGTTTTTGGTAGTATCTCCTCCATTTCTTCATCCGTGAATCCCACCCCTTCGAGCACGAATTTTACCTTCATCTTTGCAAGGTCCTCTGGCATATCCAGACCTATGCCGTGCGTGAGGTTTTCCCATGTCGTGATTTTCGGAATCAACGAATATTCCTGATGTAACACACCGACAAAATGGGATTTCCACTCGGTCGTGCCACCTGAAATTACTCCATGGTCTATGAAGGTCCCAGTATCCGCCTTTGATGCCTCGAACCATCTATCCCCTACTCTCACCCACGCAGAACCGCCAGATCCAGGGTCTAAATGACTTACAATCCGCATCAAACTCGTCTTCCCCGCACCGCTATGCCCTACAAT
>QEXZ01000046.1 GCA_003160755.1 Methanomicrobiales archaeon | reverse complement strand
CGATGGAGGCGGGTTTACAAGCAAATGCAGAGGCAGGAGTAGAGGGTTATCCCGCAGCCAAAAATAGAGTGAATATTTTCAATATAGGCACTGATGACATGACAACGGTGAAACGAATTGCAGAGATAGTGTGTGAGGAGATGCAGGTATCTCCAAAACCGAAGTTCAAATTCACGGGTGGTAAAAGAGGCTGGAAAGGTGACGTGCCCATTATGCTGCTTGACGCTTCGAAATTGAATGCACTGGGCTGGAAACAGAGGTATAATTCGGAAGAGGCGGTGAGGAAGGCGGTAGGGGATTTGGTGGAGGCGTAAAATCCCGCATGGTTTATGGCTTTAGTCACGAGCACGCCACTCAGCAATGAATAGCGGAGCATCCTCTTTGTCGCTTAATCCCTCTCAATATTTGGCAACCCTATTCTGCTCAAATAGAATGCAAATCTATGGGATAAACTTTCTCTAAATAGTGGTTTTAAGGAACCCACAAAATGGTCTTTATAAAGCTTATAAAGTATATGGGTTGGTATAGTATAATACTGTTTAAAATCAATAACCAAATCAGGAAGACCAAGTTCTTCATTTTTTTCTAAAAAGTGATATCTTTCATTATTGTTCTTCTTTATAATATCCCATCTTTTACTATTATAATTTTCCATAATTAAGCCAAGGCCCTCTAAGTGTTTTCCGCTCTTTACTAAATCTGCGATGTAAGCAGGGCATACAAGAATTGATTGTATATATTTATCTCTCTTTTCTTTTTCAGATTTGTTTCTATCCTCAAAATCCCACTCTAAATCACAACTTTGTGTTAGAACAACAAAAAAGGGTATTTCGATTTCGTCAATCTCTATGTTTTCCTCTATGAGTTCTGCCCATCTAACATAACCAAAGTTTTGGTAAATATCTCCTTGGGATATATTGTATTTTTTAGTGTCTCTCTCGTACATTTTTAATCAAGCACTATCTTATAACGGGTTTTCTTTACTTTCATTTCCATCATTGGGTATTTCTCAAGATCGAAAATCTCCTCTTTCTCTTTTGCTTCTTTTATGGAAATAGTTGAAGTTTCCTCACATTCTTCTTCTCCGTATAACTCAATAAATTTATCCATCTTCGGCCGCTCCCATAATTTTTCTTAGACCATCTTCAATACTTTTTTCAAACATATTTGATATAACTTCATTAAATTCTTTAACTTTACCCAAAATTTCTTCCGTTTTCTCTAAACTTTCAAATGTGAAACAATCGTAATCAAGAACGAACTCTTTTCTTATAATGGGGCTAGGATACAAACTATTGGCAATACCATACTGGAATCGTAACCTATAATCTTCTTTGTTTAATTCAATTAAAGTAATGTATCGCGACATATCTTCTTTGTCAGAGATAAAATTCATCGAATCTAACAATGACTTATTCAATAAGTTATCCCATTCAAATGGATGTTTCTCTTCCAGATTAATTTGATTTATGTACCTTAACCCCAATCTAGTTGAGACAATTGAAGGAAATAACTCAAATAAACTCTTTGTAACCATATCTATTATTTTTAAAAAATCTTCAAAATGAGTATATTCTTTAAACTCCACAATAATATTGTCAAATTCAAATGAAATAATTCTTGTTTTTGTTTTATTAAAAAACGCCCATTTTGGTATTTCTGTAGTTTTAGCTTCAATCTCTTTTGCCTCTTTAAATTTATGTTCAATTTTTATCACTTTTTGTTCTTCTAATATTTGGAAATCTTTTTTTACCCGTTTTTGAAACTCTCCTGTCTTCTCAGGACCGTAATCTGATAGAGTGGGAAAATCAAGTTTAAAAACTACATTCGATAAGAAATTTTTTTTGTATCTTTTATTTTTCATATGTCCCACCTAAGCATCTGCCATCTAATGTAATTTATACATTTATACATTTTTCTATTTTTTGTTTTTTTTTGATACGAAGTCACATATCCCGTACTTATGTACGTGGCCTGTCCCTGAGCACAAGCCTATGACTTAATTACACATATATGTCATAGTATATACCTATGTTTCAGACTATTTAAATGACACACCCATATTTTTCATTTTTGATTGTTCTAATAACGCCATAGCGAACGTTTTTAGGTTAAAGCTCCCCTTTAATCAAATTAACCGTTAGTGACTACACAAATTTAAGAGCAATGATGAGCTATTAATGCTTTCTAAGCACCGTCTGAAGCCTTTTTGTTAAATATAGAGTAGACGGAGCATATAAACTCTTAAATATAGGTATATACGCTTTTCGATGTTTTCTGCACCTTATTTTTAATTGTCTGTTAAACCCTTCCAAGCTTTGCGGGGACATGGGCAGAGCCCACGATTGTTCAGTTTTTTGAGCACATATTACCAATACACTTACCACCCTCTCACCTGCAACAGCTCCTCCTCTCTCAAAGCACTTACTTCAATTCCTTTCATCGGTATTCCCAACCCTTTAGAAATCTCCGCAAGTTTCTTTGCATCATCAAAGTTGTTCACTGCTTCCACAATTGCAGCAGCCATCTTATCTGGCGTTTCCGACTTGAATACCCCGGAACCCACGAAGACCCCGTCTGCCCCGAGCTGCATCATGAGTGCCGCATCTGCAGGAGTGGCTACGCCGCCGGCTGCGAAATTCACTACCGGCAATCGCTGCAAATCCGCAGTCTCCTGCACCAATTCAAAAGGTACTTTCAGCTCTTTTGCAACGTCCCGCAGCTCTTCCTCGTTCTTTCCTTTTAGCGCCCTTATCTCACCCATAATCAGTTTCATGTGGCGAACCGCTTCCTTCACGTCTCCCGTTCCCGCTTCTCCTTTTGTCCTTATCATCGCCGCGCCTTCTTCTATCCTTCTCAACGCCTCGCCTAACTCGCGAGCACCGCAGACAAAAGGCACGGTAAATTCTCTTTTATCCACGTGATGCGTGTCTACCGGTGTTAGAACCTCCGATTCATCCACCATGTCAACGCCCAGCGATTCCAGTATCTTCGCCTCCACAAAATGCCCGATGCGGCATTTCGCCATTACCGGTATCGTAACCGCATCAATGATTTTCGAGACTACTGCAGGGTCGGCCATTCGTGCCACGCCACCGGCTTTTCTGATGTCCGCAGGAACGGCATGCAGCGCCATAACGGCAATGGCACCCGCATCCTCTGCTATTTGCGCTTGTTCTACACTCGTCACGTCCATAATCACGCCCCCTTTTTGCAAGGAAGCGAACCCGCGTTTCAAAAGCTCTGTTCCATGTCTGAAGTTTTCAATTTTTATCTCCATCTTTTCCCCCTATCCTCAAGATTGCGCAAGTTATGATAATTTATCTAATAGGGTTATTTAAAATAAACCTTCTCTGTTTTAACCACAGATTACACAAATTTTTGCCGTTTGTTTTGTCCGCATTAATCGCTGAGCACGTCCGCAGCGAACTTTTCCCTCGAGTAGCGTTAGTTGTCCTCCCTTAGTAGCTGCTCCAACCCGCTAAACCGCTAAACCGCCAAGCCGCCAAACCGCTAACCCGCCAACTATATCTCCGCAACGCCTCTGCACATAAAATAAACCGCAACGTGCTCGGGCACCGAAACCACTTCGCCCTGTTCTACCTTATATGTTTCGCCTTTCAGCTTTATTGCCGAATTCCGACTGACGGTTATTTCTACCGGCGAATCGCCAAATACGACTGCATCGTCCAGCGGATTGAACGCCTTAAAGGTTTCAATTCTTAGCGGTTTTACTTCCAGACTTGACTTGCCATGTAACGAATTAGGCAGCCGGATAAGCCGTTTTATGTCTGATGTGACGGGTTCATCCACCCTATCTGCGGACTTCACACGGACGGTTTTCGTTACCGCTTTTGTTATTCCTTCCCATATCTGCTTACCGAACCGCGGGATTTGACCCTTTTCTATTCGCACCATCACAGTATCATCCTTTGCAATTTTTATTATGTTTCTCGCATTTTTCTCTTTTAGCTCCCCTATCTGTTTCAGTTTTTCTATTGCCTTTTCTTCTTCCATTTCCGCTATTTCGTGAAGTAAATCAATTAACCCCTTAAGTAGCCGTTTGCCCCATCCTTCGGGTACCAACGTCAAGTCTCCACTTCCACGCATTTTACCACTATGCTCCTCTTGCGTGTCTTTAAAATCGTTCATATCGAGCCCGGTGCCCATTACATAATCCACTATCTCCCTTCTTTCTCTGCTTCCCAGCCCTCGCACCTCTTCTGTCCCTATATGTATGTGATAGCCTCGTGACCCGGAAAAAACCAGTTCTATATCTTTCTCGTGAAATCCGAAATCGTTGAGCATAAAGTCAATCAGTTTCTCTGTTTCTTTTTTCACTTGCACCAGCAAATCCTCATAAGAATACTGCTCGAGCTCTGCTTCGCTTACAATATGGTCAGCATCAAGGTCAAAAATCAGGTCGGCGCCAAGCCATCCCTTATTCGCCATATCTGCTGCGGGATATTTGTAAATAGCCGCGGAATGATATGCATGAGCAGGCGCATTCTCTCTGAGGTAATTCACTAACTCTTTCTCCGTGGCAAAGGATTTGTGCCGCCTCATCACGAGCTTCTCCGGGAAGTAGTGGTCTAAAAAGACGAATCCCCATTCGCGCATCCAGAAATCTTTCGGTATGCTTATCCTCGCACGGTTGTAATACTCTTCAAATTTTGTTCGCACGAATAGTTTTGTTTTTTCGTTCATTTCCCTCTTGTAAAGAGAATAAAAAAAAGTGCATTTCGGTTTACCTTAGCCAATTCTCAACTCGTAGCCCCTGGATTTTATCAAAGTCGCCATCATCTGAGACAAGAGTGAAGTTTCGTGTATCTGTTATCGCTGCTATCAATATATCCGCGTCTCCAATAAGTTCCCCTTTCCGCTGTAATTCTGCGTAGATTTCCGCTGCCCTATCAAAAATAGATTGATTATCTAATAATACTAAACCGTATTCTTTGCACAGTTTATCAAAAAATTGTAATTGTTTTCTGGCATCTTTAGCCAAAAGTCCACGTTTAATCTCATAATAACTAATCCCATTTATAAAAATATCATCTCCCGTTAAAATAGTTTCCTGAGCTCTCCTTTTCACCTTTTTGTTGCTCTTCATGATAGCGGTGATAATATTTGTATCAATTATGTATCTCACTTGAAAAGGGGTCTCCGTTTTACTGCCGCCTCAAAAGCTTCGAGCTGTTCAGGAGTTAGCTCGTCCAATATCCCAGACATTGCTTCCAGTGCCATGATTTTTCTTATTCTCTTAGTAAGCTCCTCTTCAGGAATTGATATTCGTTCAAGTGGTAATTTGTCTAACAGATCCGATAAAGACTCAAAAAGCTTGTTTTTATCCACTCTTTTGAAGATGCCCTCTTCACTAATTAACTTATCTATCAATTCTGACATCTGTTTTAACAGTTCGTCTCTTTTTCTCCCTCTTCTATAAGATTCTTCAGTGTGAAATGGATATTTCACAATTTCTATATCCCGATATGTTGGCTCATATGCCATCACTCAAACCTCCTTTACATGATTATCTATCAATACTATTTTATATAACGCTATAGTTATAAATAAGATCTTTCTGCTTTTTCACCGTAATATAAATAGGAAAAAGGAAAAAGAAACATGTTAACCATCGTAATCCCGAAGGGCAGTTTAGAGGCACAAACGCTGCTGCTGTTCAAACAGGCAGACCTGGAAATAAAAGTAACGAACAGGGAATACAATCCGAGCATTGAAGACCCGCGGATAGAGCGTGTGAAGATATTGAGACCGCAGGAAATCCCGGAATACGTTGAGAAAGGATATTTTGACCTCGGCATCACCGGCAGAGATTGGATTGCGGAAAGAGGCGCGGATGTAGTGGAGATAGCGGATTTGAGCTACAGTAAAATGGCAGAAAAAGGAGGCGCTGTAAAAATTGTCCTGGCTGTACCGGCGGACCGAGCGGACATAAACGAAGCGAAAGATGTACCACCGCAAAGTAAAATAAGCACTGAATATCCCAAGCTTACAAAATCGTTCTTTGACAACCTTGGCATTCCTGTGCAGATATTTTTCTCCTACGGCGCTACAGAAGCAAAGGATATGATGGATGCTATTGTCGAACTCACGGAAACGGGGGAAACGCTGCGAAAAAACAACTGGCGGATTATACATACGATACTGGAATCGCACACGAAGTTAATAGCGAATAAGGATTCATGGAACGACTCGAGCAAGAGGGCAGAGATAGAGGAGATAAAGACGCTTCTTTCTGGTGTGATAGAAGCACGAGGAAAGGTATTGCTCAGCATGAACGTTGCCGAGACTAAATTGAAGGAAGTAATGTCCGCACTCCCGGCAATGAAAAAGCCGACGATATCACAACTTTACGAACAGGACTATTACGCAGTTGAAACGGTAGTGAGCAAGCGTGAGGTAAACGTTTTAATACCGAAATTGAAAAGTATGGGTGCAGAGGACATTATTGAGATGAATATAACCAAGATAGTGCGGTGAGTATGATATTTCCGAAAAGTATTAACCACAAGATTACACAGATTTACACGAGAAACCTTTTCTTAGAAAGAAGAGCTTTACCAAAGAAACATGTATTTTTAGTAAAGTTTGGGTTCTGATTCTGACAACCGGTTCATCAGCACAAAAAACTCCTCTGCCGCTTTATCTAATCCACCATCGTGATTCCCTATCAGCTTCACCGATGCCCCTGTAAGACACGCATACGCCATTGACATCACACGGTTCATAAACTGATGCTCTTCTATGCTGGTTTTATCCTCTACGTCTCTTTCCCTTGTTTTGTCCTTCTGCCTCCGTGCAGCTATTTCTTCAGTGGTGGCTTCTATAAGCACGAACTGGTCTGGCTTCAGTTCTCGCAATACATGCTCGGGCAATCCAGGAAGGTAACCAAGCGGCATTTTTACTGTGCAGTGCGTATCTATAATAAGATTCGTGCTTTCGCTTATCTTTGATATTTTTTTACACGCCCGCATCTGTATCTCACGCTGTTTTTCGCCAGGTAACGTTCTCATCTCATCCCTATTCGCCACCAATCCCGTTTCCATTGCCGTTTCATACATTACATCTCCATAATTCATATATTTGAACACGATGCTTTCTTTTCCCCTTTTCAGTTTTAATGCCTCTTCTACCACCGTTGACGACCCCGCACCAGGCATTCCTGTTACGACAATCAAAACCATTTTAGTTTCCCCCCTCGTTTACTTACCCATTTAGTACTAACCAATGAGTTATATATTTAAATCTGATAAAAACCATTCTGAAAGTATTATAAGATTCGTTCTACCCCACTCCTTCTTCTTGATAAGTTTCCTCCTTTCGAGAGACCGAAGGATAGCGGTCAATGACGACTTAGGGATTTCCGTTTCGTATCGGATGTCCACCTGGAACATCTCCCCCCCGTACTTGATTAACGCATTTACAACCGCTCGCTCCCTATCCGTCAGCGTCTCCATCACCCGTGCCATTTCGTTGGTGATTGTGATTCCGCCTTTTTCGGTACTTGGTGTTTCTGTGTGCTCGGTGCTGCCTGTGTCGGTATTGGTGTTGCTACCGGTATCGGTATCGGTATTGGAGTTAGTGTTGATGCCGATATTCTGTTTTGCATCTTTTACCCCTTTTATCTTCATAATAGCGATGATAAGCGCCAGCACCAGAGCCAAAACCGAGAGGCCAACGATAGGAATCAAATACTTAGAACTAACGCCAGACCAGAAGCCACCATCTGCTCCACCCGTCTCCGTCTCCTTTAGTGGTTGCTGGTATTCAATTAAGGTCACAGGCGTTTCAACGTCATAGCCTTGAATATCTACAACAAATGACTTGTTAGACGACATCACAAAATAGTCCAGCCCGTGAGAACACTCGATTTTTGCCAATCGCACATTACCAGGCAAATAAAACGTTGTATGATATTCAGCATAACTATCGTTAGTTGTGAAATTCATCACCCACCGGTCGCCGTACTTCCACGTCAATGCGTTTGTAAGTGCATATAGCTGATTTGTATCGTTCTCATAAATACACTCTGATTCTGATGACGTTTCTAAAAAAGCGAACGTTTCAACATCTTCCTGTTCCACGTATCCCGTTACAAGTGCTTTGCCCGTTTCGTCCACGTAGATATTCAGAATAAGCTGTTTGGAATAGACATTGGTGTCGTTAACAGAAGCATGATGGGCGTAATCCTTATAGCCTGCAGCGGGCGTTGTAGTAGCTGTGGTTATGACAATAGTTAAGGTTAAAATTAAGGTTATAGCGACGAGAAGTTGCAATAAACCCGATTTAGTGATTTTCATTATCAATCAATTTTATTGGTGGGTGATTTTTAACCCACTTCCACCCCTTCTTCTTTCTCACCGGGCTTTCCCACACCACCCGGCAGCCGCTTCAGCTCCTCTGCCACATTCGCTCGCAGTATGTTCGTAGAACGGATATGATAGACGGGGTCGCCGGTCATCGGGTCGTAGTCCTCAGTGCGGATAATGCTGCTCACAACTGTCTTGAACTTCAGTATCGTGCCGTCTTCCAGCTTATATTCGTTCCAATCCTCTTTCACCGTCTCAAAATCCACGTCCATCGCTTCTACTTCCCTCCCATTTGGTAAACGCACTTTCAATTTTTCCTTCACCCTTTTAATTTTTAGTTCTTTATTCTATATATAAAACAATTAGTGATATATCACCGCGGAGAGCGCAAAGGATAGAGGGTTTAGCGGTTTAGCGGTTTAGCGGTTTAGAGCGGCTAGTGAAATGTGGCAACTAACTCTGCTTGGGCATTTGATTTTCTCTGCGAACTCAGCGTTCTCTGCGGTGATTTGAAATTTTAAATGTGACATGACATCCTCAAGCTACTGCTTTTCAAGTACTGCGATGTACCTACTTAAACTTTTATGAACCCTGTATTTGCACCTGTCGAGAATACGGAAGCCGTACTCACGGGAAAACGAATAAATAGAATCCGAATTAGAAATAACAACCACTTTCCCTCGCTTTTTAAGCACACGGTGAAATTCCGCCAGAGCATTTCGATATAGACTTTCGCGGAACAGCGAGCGTGATTCTGCCATAATGTAGCCTGCGCCCGATACAAGAGATGACCGGCCATAGGGCAGGTCCGTCACGATAGCATCAACGCTATCATCACGTAATGCCATTTTAGAGGCATCTCCTACAACCAAATTAGCGTCCAGCCCATAAAACCGCAAGTTCGTTTCAGCACCCCTCGCCACCTTTTCCTGTACGTCTATGCCCACCAACGTCGTCGCACTCCCTATCAGCCCAGCTTCTATTAATATGCCACCCGTGCCACAAAAAGGGTCAAGCAGAACCCCACCCCCCTCTTTTATCTCACTGAGGTTAACGAGAGCACGGGCAATTTTTGGCGTTATTACGCCGGGCAAAAAAAAGGGTCTTAAATGTGGTCTTCGCCCACCAAATTGTTTCTTATCCGCCGAATGCACGAGCAAACATAAAAAACACTTGTTTTTTGCGAACAGAAGAACGAATGTTTTAGCGGGATTCGTGAGGTCCACTTCATAACCTTTGCGTTTTATGATTTCACCCGCTTTTCGCTCTAAATCCCTTTTCGATAGCAATGGTCGTTTTCCTTCGGATAGAAATAGAGACGGCGTGCCTTTTTGTTTAACACGCACGCGCACGGCAAATGTGCGCTCTTGTTTCATAATGCCGTGTATATCCGCATTTTTAATGAGGGCTAATATTTCCTCCGCTTTCTCGGGTTTTGGTTTGCTCTCACCACGTATTTCGTATATGTAGTGCGTCATTCCCAGCCGCTTTGAGAGGACGTTGAGTGCTTTACCGCCTGGCGAAAGTTGTACGTCAATCACCAGTATTCCATCCGAGAACGTTTTCTCCGCATACGGGATGTTTAAGGCACGCAAACCTGCTAAAACCTCTGATTTCGGTAGTGTTTCGTGCTCCCCTGATAGTTCAAAAGCGAGCTGCATTTGGATTAATCTTTTATTAAAAATTATAAAAAGGAAATTTACTGTGTTTCAAACATAAACTGATGGAAAAGAAGATCAGACTATCTACACCGTTGGAAGAGGAAGAAATAAAAAAGTTGCAGTTGGGTGACGTTGTGTATCTCAGTGGTGACGTATATACTGCGCGGGACAAGGCACACCATAGAATCGTAGAATATGAAAAGAGAGGGGAGGAAATACCCATTAAGAAGGGTGCTGTGATTTACCATTGCGGGCCGCTCGTGCGGAGGCAGAAGAGCATAGACCGAGGTGAATGGGAAATAGTAGCTGCGGGTCCCACCACCAGTGCGAGAATGGACGCTGTAACACCCGCGGTAATAGAGAAGCTGCGGATTCGTGCTATAATAGGAAAAGGCGGGATGGGCATTCCCACGAGAGATGCGATGTGTATATATGGCTGTGTGTACCTCGCGATAACCGGCGGTGCTGCGGTTTTAGCCGCCACACAGATAAAAGCCATAAAAGCAGTATATTGGGAAGACCTCGGTATGGCTGAAGCGGTCTGGCATCTTCTTCTTGACGATTTCGGGCCTCTTGTGGTCTGTATAGATGCAAACAGAAACAACTTACAAGAAGAAATAGAAGAAGAAGCGAGAAGAAAAGTTCTTGCTTACCTGACTGAGTTCAGAAACGACACTAACACTAACCCGAATTTATTTTGACATAATCATAAGAAAGGTCGCACCCCCATGCGGTCGCTTCGCTTTCCCCTATCCCCAGGTCCACTACAATAAATATCTCCTTGCTCTTCATTAGCTCTCGCACCACACCCGACAAATCCATAAATTCCCCGTTCTTCACCGCTGAAACCTCATCCTTATCCTTACCTTCACCCTCTCCTTTTAACCCTATGGATATTCTGCCCGGGTCAACGTCGCTAACGGTAGTACAGCTTCCGATAGCTGCTATTATACGACCACACATAAAATCTGGGCGTTCACCAAAGATAGCGCT
>QEXZ01000045.1 GCA_003160755.1 Methanomicrobiales archaeon | reverse complement strand
CAACGGGCGCGTCTAAAAGTTTTGCGATGCTCATATTCACGACATCGTTCTCGCGAAGGTTCACCTCTGCGGGACTGCCTGCGCCTTCTATCACCACCACATCGTTTTCACGGTCCAGTTTTTCAAAGCAGTCCTGTATGAGGTTTAATGCTGTGGGTTTGTAGTCGTGGTATTCCCTTGCCGTCATATTGCCTATGGGCTTCCCTCGCACGATAACCTGAGCGCCCGTGTCGCTTGTGGGTTTCAATAAAATAGGGTTCATCTCCACTGTCGGCTCTTTACGAGCGGCGAACGCCTGAAATGCCTGTGCTCTTCCTATTTCAAGACCGTCTGCCGTAGCATAACTGTTAAGCGACATATTCTGCGATTTGAATGGAGCAGCTTTGTATCCTTCCTGTGTGAGTATACGGCAAAGCGCAGCCACAATTACACTCTTGCCCACGCCTGACCCCGTGCCCTGCACCATTATCCTTTTCGACATTTTATCACCTCGCAGCCGCAGCCTCCAGGAACCTGATGAACGCTTTCTCGTTTCCCGATGCGTGAAGATGCGTGTATGAAGCGAGAACGTTTTCTCTGAAGATTCCGTCCTTTTTGCTCTTTATTCCGACACCTTTTAGAAGTTCGTATGCGAATTTCGCCATAACTCCGTTCACCGTGGAATAATGGAACTCGTGCCCGCGAAATCTCGCACCTTTCTGAAAAAGAAGGTTGTCCGCTACGGCAACCGCTTCGACATAGCCCACCGCATGGAGCCGGTTTGTGAGTTTTGCAGAACCTTTGAATAAGCCAAGCATCTCCTTGTCTTCAAGTTGCTCAAGACAGTAAAGCAAGCCACCGCATTCCGCGTAGAGCGGTGACCCATGCCGAATCGCATCAACAAGCGCCTCGCGTAACGAACCGTTCTCTTCCAGTTGCTCTGCGTATAGTTCAGGATAGCCGCCACCGATGTAGAAAGCGTCAACGTCAGGTAAAGCGTCCCGAAGCGGAGAGAAGGGGACGACTTCCGCGCCGAAATCACGCAAGATGTCTAAGTTCTCCGGGTAGTAGAAACAGAACGCTTCGTCCATCGCTACGCCTATCCTGACGCCATCAACAGCCCTTAACTGTGACTCTGGCTCTGCATCTGGAATCTCAACCTCTGTCGCTTCAAGCAAGCTATCCATATCTATATTCTCCTCTACGAGTTTTGAATAGCCGTTCAATACTGTGCGGTCAACCTCATGTGCCATAAAAAGCCCTAAGTGCCTTTCCGGGATTTTCACGGCTTCGTCCCTTGGAATAACCCCAAAAACGGTCGTGACACCTCGTAATGCCTCTTCAAGTAGCTCCCGGTGCCGTTCACTTCCAACTCGGTTCAAGATGACGCCTGCGAACTTTAGCGAAGGGTCAAAGGTCATGTACCCGTGGACTAATGCGCTAACGCTCCCCGCAAGCCCGGACGCATCAACAACGAGGACTATCGGGATGTCTAATAGTTTCGCAAGGTGCGAGGTGCTCCCCTGTCCTCCAGCGGCTGCGGAAGCGCCATCAAAGAGGCCCATAACGCCCTCAACTATGTTCACTTTCGACGTGTTCTTCCTGAATGACTGGATAACCGCAGAACGGGACATCATGAAAGTATCAAGATTTCTTGACGGTTTTCCCGCGGCAAGCGTGTGCAGGCTCGTGTCTATGAAGTCGGGACCCGCTTTGAACGGCTGGACATCGTATCCACGGCGACGAAACGCGGAAACAAGCCCGATAGCGAGCGTGGTCTTTCCCACTCCACTGTGCGTTCCTGCGACTGCGAAAGCCGAACTTATGCTTGTCATGCTCTTATTTTTATCTTTTTCTACCACCGAGCTTGTAGCCTGCATAGATGACTAAGAGAATAACTATAACTGCTATAATCCCCACCAGAGGAGTAGCAGAAATAGGAAATCCTTCTTCTGCCTCTACTTCTTCCATCACTTTACCTACTTTTATCACTTCTTCCTCTCCTATACCGCCCTTTCCTGCTGCTGACAGCACTTCTTTATTATACTTCACCACTGTTCCAGTGCTTATCACTCCCGGGGCTGAAAGGATACCGGCAATATATTCACGTAAAAGAGGGTTTCCGCAAGTATGATGGCAGCAAGTCACTCCATGCTCAGCAACAGATTCGGCATATTCCTTAGCAAGCTCCTTAAGAACCTCTTCAGAAGGATGCCAGTATCCTTTTCTTGACACCTCAAGCATTCTCGCAGTGATGGATTGGTAGGCATAAGGATTTTCTTCAAAAAATTCCTTCAATCCAAGATCATATTTGTCCTTAAGATAGACCTCATAAGTTTCATTCCACATCCTTTCAGTGATAAGTTCAGGCACTGTTACATCCCATCCCCACTGGTACTCTACGAATTTTGCCATCTCTCTCGCTCCTGCATACCCCTCCTCCTTCATCCCTCTGATCCACTTCGGACTGAAATATCTCGCTCGTTGCTCCCTTATGAGATAGTTGCTCAGCTCTTCGATTTTTTCTTCTCCGGGAAGCCTCTGATTGCTTATATAAAGGTCGGGTGTTTCTCCTTTTGTGTTTCTTACTGCTAAAGCTAATCCCCCCAGATATTGAAAGTAATCATCGTTGTCCATCACGCCATTCATATTAGAGCTTTGACTATGTAATGCAACATCTACTCTTTTCAGATTCTCCTCAAATACTCCTGCATGCTGATTGCCCCATGTATCCTCGCCATATACGTGGCTCATTCTTTTAATGTAAAAATTGGCAAGTTTCGTCTCATTTTCCCACGTGTTACTGGCAGCCACAGCATCATCTAAGTTCGTTCCGTATGCTCCTGGTGATTCTGAAAATATCCTTGCCCTTGAGAGATTAGTTGCCACAGATTCGTTATATCCTTCTTTTAGAAGGCTTGTATAAATATAAAAAGAGTTCTCTCGTGCATAGTTCCTGAATTCTTCTTCTGTTGCGTTAGAAACAAGCTTAACCGCCCTGTCAATGAGTCTTACCTTATCCGGGAACGTATCTCTATAAAGTCCAGAAGTGGTAACTAAAACATCTATCCTTGGCCTTCCAAGCTCCTCAGAATTGATGAGTTCGATGTCCACTACTCTATCTCTCCCGTCCCACACCGGCTTTGCTCCTAATAAGTATAAAATCTCTGACTCCGTTATTCCCTGATGTCTTATTGTTTCTACTGACCAGAGCACGAAAGCAACTTTATTTGGATATGCCCCCTCCTTCTCCTGATGTTCGGCTATTAGCTGGTCTGCGAGTTCTTTTCCTATTTTCCATGCTTCTTTTGTGGGAACGATTCTGGAATCAAAGGAATAGAAATTGTTTCCAGTAGGAATAGCCCCCGGACTTCTAATTGGGTCATTTCCTATTTTTGGTGGGATATACCTTCCTTCTAAGCCCTCTAATACTCTGGGAATCTCAATATCGCAGCCAGCGATAGCCTCGCTATATTTTAGCGCGAGTTCAAGATCAGTTGTTATGTTGTCTGACATTGTGCTTAAGAGTTTATACTGGGCTTCCTCAATGGGTGTATTGTTAATAATAACCTCGTCCAAGAGTTCATCGAGCATTGTTTTATTACCTTCAAGAAGGGCGAAATGATCAATATCATAAACTGCCTCGACATGTTCTTCATATTCTGCTCTCAGCATTGACTTTACCATCTTAATTAGTCTTTCTCCTTCAGGAGGCTGACTCAAAGTGTGCAAGCCGTAAGGTATGTATTCTGAAGAGAGTTCGTGAAGGTACTGGTGCACTTCTCCTCTTATCACCAACTTCTCAAAGTCTTCTAACTTCGCTTCTCTTAGCTCCTCTACTGAGAAGTTAACGTCTTCATCAATTCCAATCCCTTCACAGAGGTCCAAGATTGATTGTCTATATTCTTCCTTAAGACGAGGTTCTGTCGTATCCATGTAGAGATGTATCTTTTGATGAAGCTCAGAGAGGTTTCCATATAATCCCGAGCTTTCGATTGGCGGTGTTAGATGGTCCACAATAACTGCATTTCCTCTTCTCTTTGCTTGTGTCCCTTCACCAACGTTATCCATCTCATAGGGATAAATGACAGGCATATCCTGTATTAAAATAGCAGGCCAGCAGCTTTCTATTGATAATCCACTCTCTTTGCCTGGGAGCCACTCCTGTGTTCCATGCTTTCCGAAGTGTATGAGCGCATCTGCTTTGTATTCTCTGTTAAGCCAGAAGTAGAAGGCTATGTATTGATGGTGAGGAACCAATTCTTTATCATGGTATAGGGCTGTGTTATTCTGCAGTATCCCCCTTGTTGGCTGAGGAGCAAGTATTATCTTCCCCAATTTTATTACCGGGAACACAAAATACTTCCCTGTGGTATTTTCATACACCATCAAATCTCCGGGAGGATTGCCCCATTTCTCTATTACTTTCTCTCGACTCTCTTTTGGAAGCCCATTAAACCACTCCGAGTATTTACTCACCGGGAATAAGACCACAGGTTCGTTCTCTGCCATATTTTTGAGTTCCCCTGGAGCCCAACTGCCTATATTCCTCCCTTGACGGATCATCAAATCAATGAACTCAGTTTCGTTAGGAACTTCTCCTTCCACCCCGTAACCTTCTTTTTTCATCGCACCAAGAAGCTTTTCCAAACTTGGTGCTATATTCAGATAACATGCGCCAAAATTGTCTTTCCCACCTCCGTGATTGTAGTATATAACTGCTATTCTTTTCTCAGGATTATCTTTGTTCCTGAGTTCAATCCAGGAAATGGTTCTGTTTACTACCCATTTTATCTGGTCTGGAATGGGATTGTAATACCAGTAGCCAGTTACCGGGTCAATTGACTTCCCTCCTATTACTACATGCTCTATTGTTCCATCTAACTCCGGCTGAGCTATTTGCCATGGAATTCCTATCCATGAAACCCCTTGCTCACTTTCCCTCCATTCTGTTTCATTTTCGGAAGAAAGTTGTATCAAATTCATAACCGGGACATCAATCCTTTCCAAATCCTTTAACCCTTCTTCAGGAGAGTAATAACTTATTCTAAAAGATTTCATGGAAAGGAGGATATCCGGTTTTGCTTCTTCAAGGAGGAAAGGATTCGTTTTTTGATACGCCGCAATCACATTTATTCCCCTTTCTTCGAGAGACTCGATGAGTTCATTAATGACCTTTAAATCGCCAGTTGCATAATACCTCTTATAAAACAATATTCCCGCGGTAGGCTTGCCTGGTTCAGGCTCATACCATTCTAAATACGTATCTAAACTTTCAAAAAGCTTCTTTGCTTCCGGATGGTATATCGCATCTTCTGGCAAAACCATCGGTGTTTTCACTTCGAGTTTCATCTCGCAGAACTTAACAGCCAGATAAACCAAAAGCCTTTTTGCGTTCTCCGTTCCGCCATTTTCCAAGTATTCCACAATCCAGGGATGCTCACTCACGTTCACATTTCCTAAATCCGTCTCTCCAGAGTGTATGGCAATTATTTTCGCTCCCGCTTCCTTTTCTTCCCTTATCCTGCTCTCTATTTCCATTTGAGACTCCGAACCCAACATCTCCAGGAAAATAATATCGTATCCTCTAAAACTCGCTGGTATTCTTGATATTTCTTCGCTTGTGTAAACAGTAACATTAAAACCTAACTCATCGGCAGCATCCGCGATCAGACCTTTATAGCCAGCAGAACCCACAATAAAACACATATCGCATTTATTATCCTTTCCC
This sequence comes from Methanomicrobiales archaeon, assembly GCA_003160755.1. GTDB lineage: Archaea > Halobacteriota > Syntropharchaeia > Alkanophagales > Methanospirareceae > QEXZ01. Next base: position 5,301 of record QEXZ01000045.1, on the reverse strand, counting down.
TGAGTGGGTAATGCGCATTGAAAAATAGAGATGCATAGAAACATGCACAAGATGAAAACGGTTAACAATCTAATTATCTTCATTTTTTCTCTTCACTCTCCAAATCCACGGGGACATAAATTATCTCGCCGGTTTCTAATTTATAAGCAGTTCCGAGTATTTTTCCTGTCCCTCCTGCGGTTTTGTTAGTCATTTCCAGATGTTTTATCTCTTTTCCTTCTTTAATGATGATCTCCATGTCTTCTTCACCCGGGTTTTTCACTATGGTTACGTTAGACTGCTCGGAAAGGAGCTCTGGTAGATGAGAGGAGAAAGCAAAGGCAATGAGCAATATTACCGCAAAAGCCATTGCTACGTCGAATAGATTAGCTAATCCACCCATAGGGTCTTCATTATCTCCGATAATATCTCTATACCTCCTTCTTCTTGACATATTCATCACCTCCTAAAACTTCCACCACATATTCCATATCGCTCAGGTCTTGAGAATACCATCTCTTTTTGATCATCGCCATAACGTAGTTTATACCTCCGATAAGTAAACCCAGGACAGTGGTACTGAATACAACGATCATATTTGTAGCCATTTCACTTATGTTTCCCGAAGCCAAATTCATTAACGCAGGACCCATAGGTATTAACGTCCCCATTAGCCCCAACATCGGTCCCACTCTGATTAACATCCTTTCCTTCTCGGTTCTTTCCCATACGGTTATCTCATACTCTTGTAGAAGCTTTTCAGTCTCTGTTTTGAAATTCTCCTTTCCAATAAATTCAGAAAGTTCGTTAATAAAATTAGAGAGTAAATAACTTGAACCACTGCTCATCACGGTTTCGGAAGCTTTTTCTATTTCGCCTCCCGCTAAAAACTCTTTTGCCTCGCCACATCCTATTCTAAGCTTTTTTAGATTACGATTCCTGGAAGTGTATTCAGAGAAGAACGCACCTATTTCTGCAAATGAATAGACTAAAAGCAGAAGAAGCCCTACTATCACTGGATACAATAGCGCTAAGGTTACCGTGTAAAGAGTGGTTAATAATGCGTCGAAGACCATCTGTTCACCTCCTTTATTCTATGTCTTAAGAAACCAATGAAAAAGAGGAAAAGAATGATAAGAATGATAAGAACCAAACTGTCTAAAGGCATGGAAATGCTTAAAGGTGCTATCTGCATGTCACTCGCCTGGATATATGCCGGTATGAGCAAAACCGAGAGGAGGTAAAAACTTCCAATAAATATCATTACATTTCCAAGGTTAATGGGACTTTTCTTAAACTTCCTGGAAAGCAAAGAAGTTACCAAGATTGTTATGAAAAAGACAAAACCAACCGAAGTTCCTATTGCAAAACTGCTCAAGTCAGTATAAGCTGCTAAAGTAGTGCAGGAGATAAAAATAGCAGTCAGGCAGATAGGACAAGGGATAGAAAGTAGTAGGAAGCTGTGCCTGGAGATATCCCGCCTCTTTGAATTCCATTCCTTCACTGTGTGTATCCCTGCCGCCAGCATAGCTATGGAAAGGAGTGTAAAAAGGATAACATAGACAGTGGTAACATCTCTGTTAAGAATCAACTGTTTAACGCTAAGCGGGACTAATTCCAGTAATTGATTGACTGCAATTGACAGGAGAAGATATATCCCGCCCACATATCCAATTTCCTTCTTTTTTAAACTTGCTAATCCACACCCTATCCCTGCTTTTGCCGCGAGAACAAAAATGCTCAAAAAAACAGCAATAAAAAGTCCTGGTATCAGGTTCATTTATTTACATTTGCCTCCCTTGTAAATGCCTTTTCACTCAATCCATATTCGAAAATATCAAGTAGATGAGAAACGTCAAAGCCGTCCGACAGCGCTTTATAGCAGGCAAGACAACTTCTCTTTCCACATTTCCAAGAACAAAAAACTTTCATAGCATTCACAAAATAATCTTTTCAACAATATTTAAAACGGTATCCTTTAAAAGTCTGTGTTTTTGGATTATAGTTATAACCCAAATGGGTAAATATTGCGCATTACAATATCTTACCCACAACTTGAATATCTCTTTTAACCGATTTCTTCAGCATTTCTATTTTTTCCCCCTCCAGCGTAACAAGCACAACGGTTGAAGGTCCCGCCGATTTTTCTATATCTATATCTATTTCCTCCCCAATTTTATATTTATAGCCTGAGATGCTCCGCATCATTTCTAAACTTCCCTTTATCCCTTCATGACCCACGGGTATAATTTCATGGATAAACTCCCTCTCTGAAAGTTTCTGCACATCCTCCACCATTACGATGCTTCTGGTCCCGGCGTTTAGCACTTCTTCCCTTACCTTTGGCTTACCGATGGCAACAATCAAATCATTTTTCATTGACTTTCCTATTTTCAATTCTTTTTCCATGCATATCCCCAATGCAGTAATGCCCATGCCTGTTTGGTTCGTTTCGATGTTTTCTTCTGTATGACCTTCTAATATCCCCAATGCATTAATTTTATGCGCTTCCTCCCTTATCCCCTGGAATATTTGTGAGCCCGTAGAGAAGAATCCCACACTCAGGTTGGCAACCAAAACAATCGGCTGTGCTCCCGAAGATAGAACCTTTATTAGCACTGTTCGAGCCATTAACCGCCCAAGGAGTATACCATCAAGTTTGACCACATCTTCTTTCTTTGGTCCTATGCCGCCGGAGGACGTATTAGCGAGCACTAATGCCTGCCCATTCTTAAGCTTCATAATAACGAGGTCACCACATTTAGAAATTGAAATCTCATTTGGTGATATTTTCAGGCTTCTGAGGTTTATGAACCCCCCTATATTCTCTAAGAGTTGAAAATAAATTGTCAATGCGTGCCTCATTACCTCAGAGCGGGTGATGCCATTCCTGGTTGCAATTTCGTCAATCTTCTGTATTTTCGTTTTTGGTATTCTGATGTTTACGGGTTCCATTTTACCTGCTCTTTTCAGCATCGCTACAAATTTTGCATTACATGTGTAATACAAATGGATACATTTAAAAAGGGATGTGCTCATGTCCCCTGTATGTGCAGGATAAAGAGAGAAGATTTCGGCAGCATGATTACCGAGCTCACGCAGGGAAGAAACCTTACACGGAGCGAGGCATGCGAGATGTTCCGCCAGGTGCTCATGAATGAACAGCCGGAGCTGCATCAAGGTGCTTTCTTAGCGGCAATAACTGCTAAAGGTGTGACGCCAGAGGAAATCGCGGGCACTTGGGAAGCCATTTATGAATACGATACCACGAAAGTATCGCCGGTAGTGTCATCGCCGTTGGTCGAAAACTGTGGCACTGGAATGGATACACTCAATACCTTCAATATCAGTACCGCTGCATCTATCGTTGCCGCAGCCAACGGCATCTGCATGGCGAAACACGGAGCAAGGGCAATTACATCCAGGTGCGGAGCAGTAGACATCCTGGAAGCGGTAGGAGTTGACGTGGAATGCGAAGTGGAAATTGTAAAAAGAAGTATAGAAAAAGCAGGAATTGGCATCTTCAATGGCATGAATCCAAGAGTCCATCCCCAACTTGCGAGAATCCTGTCTCAGATTCGCTTTGGTACCTTCCTGAATATCGCTGCATCTCTTGCCAATCCTGCACTTCCTCGCTACGCTGTAAGAGGTGTCTATTCCAAGGACCTGGTCGAGTCTGCCGCGATGGCGATGAGAGAAATGGACTATCATCGATCTTTTGTGGTTCATGGTATGAACGAAGAGGGGACTAAAGGCATGGATGAAGTCTCCACCATAGGTGAAACAATCGTGGCAGAACTGCATGAAGATGGTGAAATCACTACTTATACCATTACTCCGGAGAAGTTTGGAATTCCTCGCACTGACGCACATACTCTTCTTCCCGCAGCAGAAAAGAAAGAAGAAGTACTATACTTCCTGAAAATATTGAGTGGCATGGAGCAGGGTCCAAAAGCCGATATCGTGTGTCTCAATGCTGCTCCTATTTTATATTTGATGGGCAAAGCCCGAGACCTCAGTGAGGGAGTGGAAATAGCAAGAAAGACACTCGAATCTGGTGAAGCACTCCTTAAACTGAGAGAATGGACGAGGGAGCAAAATTCTGACGCTGAACAAGGTGAGAACAAACTTGAATGCTTGTTAAGGGAAATGGGTGCAAATTAAAATGAAAGCAGCGGTTTTGAAAGGAATCGGAGATTTAGAGATAGAGGACATAAATACACCCTCGTGTAACCACGCCGATATATTGATAAAAGTAGAATCATGCGCAATTTGCAAAACAGATGTAAAGATGTTCCATGCGGGGCATCGTGACCTCAAACTGCCACGCGTGCTCGGGCATGAGGTTGCAGGGACAATCGTTGAGGTTGGAAAAGGAGTTGAGGACAAATTCAAAGTGGATGACCGAGTGCAAGTAGCTCCTGGGCTTCCATGCGGAAGTTGCCCCTTCTGCATAAGTGACGTTCCCAATATGTGTGACTCTATGGAAATAATAGGCTTTCATTGTAATGGAGGATTCGCTGAATACATGCTCGTCCCCGCAAATGGCGTTCAAAATGGGTGCGTGAATACGATACCACCGTCTTTATCCTTTGAAGAAGCATCTCTCGCGGAACCCATCGCCTGTTGCATCAATGCGCTGAAACTTTGCCATGTAGAACTTGGAGATGTAGTCGCAATCTTTGGAGCTGGTCCAATCGGCCATTTATGTGCCCAAATAGCTCGGCTCTTTGGAGCATCGGAAATCCTCGTTATCGAAAAATCTCCACAAAGAATCGAATTTGCTGAAAAGAATCACTTAGCAGATGTTATTATAGATTCATGTGATATTGGCTCTGACCCTGTGAAAGCAATAAGAGAAGAAACAAATAGTAACGGGGTGGATGTAGTCATTCCCGCCTGTTCTGTTCCGGAAGTTTCTGTTCAAGGCATTAAAATGCTCAATAAACGGGGAAGAATCGTATTTTTCTCCGGTCTGCTATACGGGCATGAAAATGTCTCCCTCGACCACAACCAGATACATTATAAAGAAATTCAAATATTCGGTGCTTATGGTTGCACTTCCAAGCAAAATAGAGAAGCGGTGAGGATGTTATCCGCAGGAAGACTAAATGTGAAGTATTTGATTACGCATCGCATCTCTTTGGATGAGCTAATCAAGGGTTTTGAAATGGTAGATATGCATAATGCGATGGAAGTTATGGTGAAGTGAAAGCATGTTATTTGATAGCTTTAAGCACTTCCTCTTCATTCTTAACCGTCAATGCACCCTTGGTTTTCAATGCGATGAATCGTTTAGCTGCTTCGCCATTTGTAAAATCC